>NZ_JBOFLP010000364.1:0-12641 GCF_051657925.1 Chroococcidiopsis sp. | reverse complement strand
ATATGCATATTCTCATCGCTGCTTTACATAGACCGGCAAAACCAACTGGTGTTTGTAGACACGCCGCAAATCTAGCTCAATGTTTAGCAGATACAAAAGAAGTAACTCAAGTGAGTTTGATCGTAGGAACATGGCAAAGACATTATTTTGAAACCTTTTTTAGCTCTAAAAAAATCGATTTAATCGATGTAGATATTGAGAATACTGCAATAGCAAGAAACATGTGGTTTTTGTTTGGTTTACCGAAACTAGCTAACCGTCTCTTGCCTGACTTAGTTTACATGTCATTTCCTTTTCCTTTCCTCCGATCGCTGTTTTCATCTCCTGTAGTTTCTACAATTCACGATCTATATCCTTACGAAAACCCCGAAGTATTTGGATATCCCAATGCAATTTTCAACCGTTTGTTTCTGAAACAATGCATAACTAATAGCGACGGTCTTGCTTGTGTATCTAAATCTACTTTGAACAGTTTAAGAGCGTATTTTCCAAATCTGCATCCTCGCAAGCTTGTAACCGTTATTTATAACTACGTCAGCTTGGAGCGATCGCATTATCATCTGTCCAGCCAATTACCAATCGACGAGCGCGATGCTTTTCTACTATGTGTTGCTCAGCATCGCAAAAATAAAAATATCGACATAGCAATTCAAGCATTTTCGTTATTAATTAAGAAAAAAAATTTAAACAGCACGGCTAAATTAGTTATTGTTGGCAACAATGGTCCTGAAACCGAAAGGCTGCATCAGTTAATCGAGCAGCTTGCCCTTCAAGAGAGGGTGTTACTGCTTGACTCCATCAAAGATAGTGAATTATGTTGGCTATATCAACATTGTAAAATGTTTATTGCTCCTTCGTCACAGGAGGGTTTTTGTTTACCTCTAGCAGAGGCTCTGCATTTTTCCTGTAGGATAGTTTGTTCGGATATACCAATATTTAGAGAGATTAGTTCCTCTAGTTGTACTTACTTCGAGCTGCAAGGCGATCCAGTCAGAAATCTCTCTCAATCCATGATTCATGCTTTAGAAAAACCGCTGAGAAAAGCATCAAAAGACGTTCGTTTTTCTAAATCAGATGTAGCCGCTCGTTATCTAGATTTCTACTCGGCGATCGCGAGAAAAAATTCACCGCGGGAAGGCATCTTACCACAAATACAATCTAGTTTTGAGAAATTAGGAGTCAAACGCTAAGCTCATGTCTAGATCTAAAGTGAAAAGCTTCAATCGATAACTCTAGATATTTAGCAATGAAGGGAAATGGAGAGATGCCACCTTTACCTCAAAAAATAGATTTAGCAATCGGCACTACAACTGCCACAAAAAAGAAGCGAATAATCAAGAGTTCGGTTCTCATATTTTTTGCTTTTGCTACTGCTTTTTACTCTCGAATTTTTTGTACCTTAACTCGCGCTCCTTCAATTCTCAATTTTTTGCACTTTGCGACAGTTGGGTTTGCTGTTGTCGTGGCATTAGTGTCTAGCCGCAGTCGCGATCGCAAGCAAATCGCGATCGTCAGAGCGCTTTTAATCGGCATTCTCACTCTATTCGGATCGATGCTCGTCAGCGCTCTTGTCAATAATGCAGGTTTAGTCAATGTCATTTTTAATTTTTTAATTCTTGGCGAACCTTTCATATTTTTGCTGGCAATGATCTCCATACCAGTATCATCAGCAACCCTGCAACAGTGGAAAAAATGGTTCGTAATCTCTGCCTGTATTAATCTGATTTTAGCCATTGCTCAGAAGTTTCTCCTAAGTGCGGGGCTTTTAGCTGCGGTTGCCGATTCCTCTTTACGTAGTGTCGATCGAGGACAACAAGATGCTACAGATGGCGTTCAAGGAGTCTTTTTTATGACAGGGGCTGGTGCTTACGTGTCAGCCGCGGTTACAGTTAGCTTTGCTTTATATATTTTTTTCTATGTTAAATCGTTACCATTGTGGCTGAGATTGTTAGGGTTGCTCGGTGCAGTTTATCAGATATTACTTTCTGACACAAAACAGGTGGTTTTAACTTCAGCATTAGCGTGGATGCTGTTAGGTCTAAGTCAAACTCAGAATGCTAAAAAGTTTTTGATGTATGCGACCTGTATCGTTCTGGCGATCGCAGCTTTTATCTGGGCTGCATATAATCTAGAAGCTTTTGAAGTGTATAAATATTGGTTTTCTCGATCCGATATATATGAGAATTCTGATACTGGCGGACTTGCCGTTAAAATGCAAGGAATTCATATGGTACTCGCCCACTGGCGATCGCCCTTAAATTGGTTATTTGGTTTGGGACCAGGGCATACACTCGGTAGATTAGGCGGGTGGTCAATTAAAGAATATTGGAGCCTATTAAGCCCATTAGGAGCGACAGATCCTCCTTTTTATGACGAGATTTGGAAGTTTATCCGTGGCAATTGGATTGCTATGACAACAACTTTGTACGTTCCTTTATTCAGTTGGGCGGGTATTTGGGGAGATTTAGGTTGGTTTGGACTAGGAACTTATTTGTATCTTGGCTTCATTGTGTGGCGCAACCTTTGTTTAGACGATTTAAGTAGATTTCTCGTACTGACTGTTGTGGTTTACGGTTTTTTTCTAACTCAAATGGAGGAACCAGGTTTTATGCTTTCCATCGCTGCTTTAATCGGTTTACGATGGCACGAGAAAAGGCAATTATCACAGATGACAAGGAAAATTACCTAGCTTTTTTACCGTTGCAATCTAGAGCCAGCTTTCCAAATTTTAGCGCCCCGTTCGTATGCCCCGATATCGGGGGCGCTACCCACAAACCCATCTGTCACCCCAGTAATTGCCATACCTGCATCGATCGCAGGCGAACCAGATTGTAAGGTAAAATCTGGAAGAGATTTTGGATCTGTTGTAGCAGTTTTGGTGAACTTTGGATCGGTTGACTGGAATAAATTGTGGGACTGTTGGCTGGCAGTTATACTCGTCGAACTCCGAAAAATGTTGTTGCGAACTTCAACAGTTTTCTCTGTATATATTGAACCGAGAAACGTATTGTTGAAAATCCGATTGTATCCGCGCGGACTACCTGCGACTAGATAAAAGCTATCTTTACCACCTGTAATATTCCATACGACATTGTGATGAATTGTACTGTTGTAGCTTTCAATATCTAAATAGATGCCTCGCGTTCCCCAAAACGGACTGAATGCTTGAGTATCTCGAATCCAATTGTGATGAATAGCTCCGCCTGAAAGATTGACATAGCAACAAATATAGATTGCCCCCAAGTCGGTACTTAACATGCCAAAGCGAGAGATATCGTTGTAAGCGATATCGATTTTGTTACCATCGAAACCTGCGGTATGCCAATCAAAACTGATAGCATCGCGTCCAGCTGCTTCGATTGTGTTGTAAGTAATCCGGTGACCAGTCCCGTTAATGCGGACTGGGGCGGCGTAAGATGCCATGTAATTGCTGTTAGCAATAATATTATTCGTCACTCTATGTCCAGTACCTTCTAACAATACGCCATTGCCAGAACTCCATTCTACAACTGAGTTTTTCAGCGTATGCTTGCTACCCCGTAACTGTATACCAGTGTCGTGTGCGTGAGATGCAACGATTAAACCATCATCAGAATTAGGTGCTTGCTCGGACTTCGGCAATGGTGGTAGGGTCATGTGGTGCGATACGTACTTGGCGCGGATGCCATCCATCACGACACCTTGACTCGCATTGCTGGTGGTCACTGTACTGGCAAAAAGCTTCAAATTACGCAGTACGATATAAGAGCGATCGCCCAGATCGAAAGCAAAGTTGCGCTGCTTGACCTCTACTGAGTTAGGGTTTGTACCACCAAGAGTCCAGAGATAGAGGGCGCGATCGCTACCATCATAAAACCATTCGCCTTCGCTATCGAGCAACCCCAACTTGCCAACTAGATAGAACCAATATCCACCTCGATCCCAAGGGGCAGTCATTTGTGCCGTCAGCTTTCCCGCAGTACCACCCGTTATCGTTCCGGTGCGAGTGACATACCAATCATTCGTCCATACTGTAGCACCAGCCCAACCTTCTGCTAAATTGGGAATTTCAGCGTTTTCTACGATCGCAGCATTACCACCCTGGCTTTTCACGCCACCACCCGCCAGTTTCGGACGCAACGGATCTCTTCCCGTGTTGGGCCACCGCGCTTCTGGCATCATCTCCCCATTGACAAACACTTGATTGGCAAAAAAGCCCGTATCGTTATATCTATTCGTGGGTAAAGACGCATTCGCACGGAAAATAGAACCGCGAAACACCTGCCATCCCTCAACCGGATTCGCACCGGAGATCGTTACGTCCTCTTTGTTGTACGCTGCAAATGTTATCGGTGTAGTCGATGATGTCCCTGAATTTGCGGGGCGAATTGTTTCGCGATAAATTCCAGCTCTTAATAAGCAGGAGTCGCCTGATTGAGCGACATTAGCACACTTTTGCACTGTTTGAAATGGGCGATCCAACGTCCCAGGATTATTATCTGAGCCTGTTGAGGCAACGAAATACTCATGAGGAACATTCGCAGCATCAAGTGGCGAACTACCGAGTAAATATCCATGCGGATTATGAGAGCGATCCGAGGCAGATATACTGAAGCTGATAAGAATACCAGTGGCAAACAATAAAATTCTAAACTTATTCATGCGATCGCCCGTGAAGCCATAGCTCGGAGTACATTTATGTTGAAATGGCTGAAAGTTAGTGCCATCGTATTCACGGAATACTTGAGTGCTGGATAAATTTTTGATTGATTTAACCAAGTGGTGCAAATACAAGTACGGGTAAAGAGTGAGGGATTATAAACGAAAAACTTTTCCCTCAATGCTGATTACCCAAGGAGTACCATTTGGTTCGACTGCTATGCCAGTAGCAGCTCCAGGGAGTTTCGTCCACTTAGAACCTTGGCGTGAAAGTATTTCAAAACCACCAGCGCCAACTGGCTTACAGCCTAGTATCCAAGCTAAGCCATTGTCTCCTACTCCGATATCCTTCGCACAACCTGAAACTTGTTGCCAACTGTCGCCACTACGTTTGTAAATCTGCCCGCTAGAATTGACAATCCAAGGAGTACCATTCGGTTCGACTGCTATGCGTGCAGCAGCGCCTTCAACTCGATTCCATTGGGAACCTTGCCGTGAAAAAATTTCAAAATCATTAGCTCCAGCTTGCTTGCAACCCAGTACCCAAACAGAGTTATTTCCTACTGCAATATCCCTCGCACAACCTGCAACTTGTTCCCATTCATTCTTCCCTTTGCCTTTATAGATTTGTCCGTTGGAGTTGGTTATCCAAGGAGTACCATTTGGTTCAACTGCTATGTCGCTACCAAAACCTGGAATCATATCCCACTTAGAACCGTTCCAGGTAAATAAGTAAAAATCCCCCGATTCGTTTGCTTTACCGCAGCCTACCATCCAAACAGAAGTATTGTTGCCAACTCCAAGATCTTTTGCACATACTCCAGGAAACTGCTTCTGTACCGATGTTGCTCGATCTGCGCATTGGGTAGTTGCGGACGCTAAACATGACAAAACAATGATTTTAAAAATCGTTCGTCCCAATTGAAAACGCATAGATGGTTAATTGAATTATATGATTTGTATGGTGGAAAAATTTGCTATTTCGATCGCATCTTCATATATCTATCATCAGATACTTGTCCTTGCAGAAGAAAAAAAATAAGAGATATTTTATAATCGATTCCTAGTCGAGTGTTTCGATCGCCATAGCTACGATCGCAGTCGTTATAGATAAGATCGAGAAAGACCTTGCGATCGCACTCAATTAAGACTCAAAATGACAAATCTGCGGCAATCAAACTCTAAAATTAATCAATTTCAGGCGATCGTCAAAAAATTAACGCGCGTTTTGCGGATTAGCGCCACCTTATTCACCTCATATTACGCTTATATGTTGGAATATCGGGCAGAGCTATTTTTATGGGCTTTGTCTGGTAGCCTACCGCTGATCTTAATGGGGGTATGGACGCAAGCAGCTCAAAGCGGACAATTCGGCTTATCGCCTATAGACTTTGCCCGTTACTTCCTCACAGTGTTTCTGATCCGACAGTTTACTGTGGTGTGGGTCATTTGGGAATTTGAGAAAGAAGTCGTCGAGGGACGGCTATCTCCCCGCTTGCTTCAACCTTTAGATCCGGTATGGCATCATGTATTTTCTCATATTTCTGAAAGATTTGCTCGCTTACCATTTGCGATCGCCCTTGTCGGTTTGTTTTTCTTCCTCTATCCCCAAGCGTTTTGGATACCGAGTTTAGGTAGTTCGATCTTATTTATAATTGCCGTTCTGCTTGCTTTTGCGCTGCGGTTTCTGATCCAATATACTTTTGCTTTGTTTGCTTTTTGGACGGAAAGAGCAAATGCAATTGAAAATTTCTGGTTTCTGTTTTACCTGTTTTTCTCGGGTTTAATTGCACCTTTAGAGACGTTTCCGCCTATTGTGCGCGATATTGTTCTATGGACTCCTTTTCCCTATCTGATTCATTTTCCTGCTTCCTTAATCGTGGGTTTACCAGAAAATGTAGGGCGGGGTTTTTTAATTACAGTAGGTTGGTGCGCGCTATTTTTTGGCTTAAATCGTTGGCTGTGGCGACGGGGGTTAAAGCAGTATTCTGGGATGGGGGCTTAAGAGATTAATTAAAAGACTTGCTTTTAATGCAGAACTACTGGAAGATCTAGGACGGCGATCGCATTTATCCAATTTATGACCGATATCCCTCAACCAGGGCAAATATCACCAAATTTTACTGCTATCAACCAGGATGGTAGTTTGGTCAGTTTAGCCGATTTTGCCGGACAATGGCTGGTACTTTACTTTTACCCTAAAGATGATACGCCTGGGTGTACGACGGAAGCAAAGGACTTTAGCGAGTCTACGCAGGAGTTTAGCAACCTGGGAGCGAAGGTTGTCGGCGTGAGTGTCGATTCTCAACAGTCTCACTGCAAGTTTATTGCCAAACATAATTTGTCAATTATACTTCTGAGCGACCCCGAACATCAGGTTGCTGATGCTTATGGGGCGTGGCGATTGAAAAAGTTTATGGGTAGGGAGTATATGGGTGTCGAACGTTCTACTTTTGCGATCGCACCTGATGGAACTATCGCTCATACTTGGGCAAAAGTCAAAGCTAAAGGTCACGCGATCGCCGTTCTCAATCGTTTGCAAGAATTAGTCAGTTCCAAATAAGTATATTTCCATCTTTATTTATTACGTCAAAATTCAAGCAGTGGATAGCTTTAGCCGCGATCGTAGCATCACTTCTAATTGGATTTCATACTATTTCTAGTCCCACAATCGCGCAAATTCCAGAGACACCAGACGAACACGGGATGAGAGATGTCAACCTTTACTGTAGTTAAGGTTGTAGTCTATACACTCATTCCAATTAAGATATGTTAAGCTTGGCTCGAACCCTCAGCCTTCTCGGACGATGACCATGCTAGCAGCGATTCTTTACGATCTCGACGGTACGATTGTTAATACCGATCCACTGCACTTTCGCATATGGCAAGCACTTTTGAAAGAGCATGGAATAGAGATCGATGAAGAGTTCTATAAAAATCGCATGAGTGGCAGGCTGAATCCATTTATCGTGCGAGATTTATTTCCAGAATTCTCTTCAGAAGAGGTGATAAAATTTAGCGATCGCAAAGAAGCACAGTTTCGAGAACTAGCAGCGGAATTGACACCAATACCAGGACTGTTAGAAGTGATTGCTTGGGCTGATGAAAGAGGAATCAAACAAGCCGTAGTCACAAATGCTCCTCCAGAAAACGCTAAGCACATGTTGAGTGTTTTGAACCTAGAACATAGATTCGAGCGAGTGTTTGTCTCCCAAGAAATCGGCATGGCAAAACCCGATCCCGGACCCTATCTCTACGCACTGGCTTACTTTGGCTTAAATGCTCAACAAGCGCTTGTATTTGAAGATTCTCCCTCGGGAATTCGTTCAGCCGTGGGTGCGGGAATTCCCACAGTAGGCATTGCCTCTTCTCAGACACCAGCCGAGCTTGACGATCTAGGCGTAATGCTAGCTATTCCTGATTTTACCGACTCCCAACTTTGGGGACTATTAGGCAACAAATAATAAGTTGCCAACTACCGACCCCTCACAAATGACAAATGACAAATGACAAATGACAACCTTTACAAGTGGCACACAACTCTAACAGAAATGCCATACATCCGAACAACTCAAGCATCTTTATATTTGTCTTTCAGAACTACCAAACGACCGTAGCACTCGATCGCAGCTTGTTGTCAGTTACAATCTACAACTATGTCAAAGATGAATCAGTATTGGTCTCGTCGTCATGCACTGTGGATGATGGTAGGGACGACGGGTAGTTTCGTTTTACATGGGTGTGACATGGCGACTCAAACACCACCCCTAAGTCCGATAGCAGCAAAACCCGTCTCAGCCACGATTGGCATTCTTAACTGGATTGGACTAACACCACTACATATCGCGCTCGAAAAAGGGTTTTTTAAACAAGCAGGTCTTGACTTGCAGCCAAAAATCTTCGGTTCTAACCCCGATTCTAACGCCGCTTTTATCGCTGGACGGTTAGATGCTCTCGCTCCCGTGACTTCAGAAGCAATTTTGATTGCGAGTAAAGGCAGAGACTTTCGAGTGGTTTTAGTTGAAGATATTTCGGTGGGTGGAGATGGCATTTTGGCGCGAAACAGCGTCACAGACATCAAGGCATTTAAAGGTAAAAAAGTGGCAGTGGAAAGAGCCTCTGTCAGCCATTTCTTCCTCTTGCAAGTCCTAGCTGAAGCAGGTTTGAGCGAGAAGGATATTACAATTGTCAGCACAACACCAGATGCAGCAGCAGCAGCTTATCAAACTGGACAGGTTGAGATTGCTGTATCCTATGCGCCTTTTTTACAAAAAGCAAATCAAGCGCAGAAAGACGGACGAATTATTTACGACTCTGCAAAGATGCCGACTGCGATTAGCGATCTGTACGTGTTTGATGCAAAATTTATTCAAGCCAATCCTCAAGCAGTACAGGCATTTGTCAACGGTGTTCTTCAAGGGTTAGACTTTCTCAATCAGAATCCAAAAGAAGGGTTAGCGATCGCAGCTAAGCGTTTGGAGACAACACCTGATAGTCTTGCAGCCGATCTGAAAGGAATTAAACTTCCCGATGCTGCTACGAATATCGAAATGTTTACTAACTCGCAAAGCGAACTTTACATAGTAAACTCAATGAAGTCTATGGCTGAATTTTTATCCAGCCAAAAGCAGATTGAAAAAGTTCCCGATATGTCAAAGTTTATCGAACCAAAGTTTGTCAAGGCAGCACAGAATACGATTTAAGTCCCAACGCGCACGAGGCGAATTTCTGTCCTTTGATTGCGCGGATCTTGGGGTGAAATTCCAGATAGGGGTTGGCGGAAGCCTTTACTCTCAGCAACGATCTGGAGCTTCAAGCGCGATTTGAGATAATTGGCGACGACTTGCGATCGCTGTTGGCTGAGTTTTTGGTTGAGTGCGGCTAAGCCAGTTCTGGATGTATGACCGATGACACGCACGGCGACGGTGCGATCGTTGAAATCAGACATTTCTGCTGCTAGACGATCTAATGTTTGCTTACCTTCAGGCGTAAGTGTTGCCGAATCGTAGGCGAATTTCACGTTCCCTTTCACCTGTAAGTTGCCAATATTAGGCGCGGATGTCAACGAATTTCGATCGAATTTGCGAGGGGTGAGTGCTATTTCTTGACCTACCAGTTTGTTAGCTAATGTTGGGTTATCTGCGCGAACAAGATCGATCGGTGTTTGGGTATTGTTTGCGGCTTTGGTGACGAACTGGGAGGCAAATAGATTTTTAGGATTGATAGGGACTTGCTCCATTTTGCCTGCTAGCGTCAAGATGGCGGCTGTAGAGACGATCCGTTTTTCAAAAGTGCCATCAGTTAGCCAGGATTGAGCTTCAGGTGCGGTAAAAAACTTGATTCCCTGCATGACTGCGATCGCATCTTCTGCTGATAGCTGTCCATCTTGAGCTATTTGTTGTTTTAACCGGGAAGCATCACGCATGTCAGCGTCAACACGGCGATAGTATGCAGCTAAGAAGTCAGAAAGCTTGTCGGGTTGAGATTGGATCAGGCGATTGGAGGCTATAATTACGTCTACGATCGCCCCTTGAGCGTCGCCACTCGATAAAACTACCGTATATCCCTGCTTTTGCGCTTGGGTGACATATGGTTCCCAGACAACAGCTACCGCTACATTCTGTCGCGGATCTTGGATGAGTTTCCACGCATCGGCAGCATCTTCTACCCGCCGGATTTGGAAATCGCTTAACTGAAATTCTTCAAATTTAGCACTCAGTAATAAGGCGAGATACTCGCTCGGACTGTTGCCAGTAAAAGCAATGTCTAACAGTTTACCTTGCGATCGCTGCTGTTGAACGAGTTGAGTTAAATCTTGCAGCGATCGCAATTTTGGATATTTTTTGGTATTGAGAATAACTGCATCTCCCCCCATCGTGCGATCGATCAATCCGACAACTTTACCATCGACTTTTTGTAGCAGAAATTCATCTAACGTCGAAAATGCTAAGTCAGTTTTTCCCTGGTTTAACTGCTCGATTTGCTTGGAGAAATGCATTTCATCCATACTGAGTTGATAGCGCCAGTCAATGCCCAATTTTTTCAGTGCTTGGCGCAGTTCTGGACTCCGAAAAGTGCTGTAACCACTGAAGGAGTTGCCGCTAGCTAGCAATGGCGTATATTCTTGTTTAAAAGTATTTTCCGATCCAGTGGAAATAGAATTAATTTTGGTAGCTTTTTCTACAGGCAAGCTACGAGTTTTCCAGACTAAATAGAGTATCCCCGCCAGCGCTAATATTCCAATTAATGGTACAACCGACCAATTAATCATAAACGATCGAGTAGGAGTTGTTTTATTGCGATTGAGAGGAGAGTGACAATTTTGACAGTGAGTTAAGGCGATCGAATTAATATGACCGCATTTCTGACAGTTGATAGAATGATATTGTTTTGGAGTAGATTTCATTTTTCATAACAGGAAAATATAGCAATACAAAATTAAAGCTTAAGGATGAAATTTATGCAATCAATCCTCTAAGAATCTTTATTTTTAGTTTTGAAGATAATGTTATGAATGATACTGTAAACTTACTACTTTTTGGTTAAGACTAGATCCCCCCTAGCCCCCCTTAAAAAGGGGGGAACAAAGCTTCCTTAAAAAGGGGGGAACAAAGCTTCCTTAAAAAGGGGGTTGGGGGATCTTCAAGTCAGCCAAGATTAGTAACGTAAAGCTTATACAACCGCAGACTCCAACATCTGAATCGTTCCCGCAGTTGCATCAATTTCAACTTCTAGACCGATTGGTAGTGTCAAAATAGTGTCAATGTGACCGATCGCCGCACCGTACCAAGCGGGAATTTTTAATGGTTGAATGTGGTTCCAAATAACTTCCTCTAGAGTTAAAGAACCATAATCGGCATCTGGAGTACAGTTAGGACATTGCCCAAATATAAAACCTGCTAGTTTATCGAAGATTCCAGCTAATTTTAACTGTGTCATCATGCGATCGAGTCGATAAATATTTTCGCCAATATCTTCTAAAAACAAAATTGCTCCGTTTAGATTTGGCAAGTATGGCGAACCGACACTTGCCGATAGTACAGATAGATTTCCGCCAAATAACCTCCCTTTAGCACGACCAGGATTAATCGTTTGAATTCGATATTTTACTTGCATTAAACGATCTGTATCGCTGCCATCTTTTAAGTTTTTAAACTCTAAAGATTCACCTGCAAATAATATGCGTCGAAAATAATCTGTTTGCTCTGCATTCCAAGAAGAAAAGCCATTTGGTCCATGAAAAGTGACTAAATTAGTTCGAGCTGTAATCCCTAAAATTAAAGCAGTAATATCGCTAAACCCCACAATAATTTTTGGATTTTTACGAATTAATTCGTAATTTAAATATGGTAAAATTCTGCTAGAACCCCACCCACCTGTAATAGGCAAAAGTGCGGCAACTTTAGGGTCGGCAAAAAACTGATTCACATCAGCAGCGCGATCGCGGTCTTGTCCAGCAAGATAACCATAGCGATCCAAGACATGAGGTGCAAGTTTCGGTTCTAACCCCAATCCTCTCACGGCATCGCGGACAATATCTAAATTTTCTCGCACAAATGTCGCCCCAGCAGGGCTAATAATTCCGACAACGGAGCCGAGTTTGAGTCTTGCTGGCTTGAGAAAGCGGGAGTCGGGAGTCGGGAGTCGGGAGTCGGGTGAGTGGCTGGTGGCTAGTTGCTGGTGGCTGGAATTGCTTCCTTGTCCTAGTACAGAGGAATTGGATACCACACCAATACCAGCAGTAGCGATCGCACTCTGGATAACATGACTCAAAAATTGACGGCGTGGAAACATTGAGCTTAGCGATTTGGCGTACCAGCCAGCCGAGCAAAAGCATTCTCGACATCTGGGGGTAATTGACGCATAATTTTACCCTTTTCGCGATCGACTGCTACTAATATGACTCTTGCCGTTACATACAATTCTTGACTGTCGGGAGATTGAATTTGATAGTCCCAATTGATCCGCACGCCTTCCATATCCGCCATGCGGGTTCTGACTAT
>NZ_JBOFLP010000363.1:0-5064 GCF_051657925.1 Chroococcidiopsis sp. | reverse complement strand
TCAACTACCAACTACCAACTACCGTCAACCAGTGACTAATGACTCTTGACCAATGACCAATGACAAATAGATAAAATGAAGAAAACTCACAATAGACTAACCGAATGATTCCTATTGTTATCGAACAATCTGGACGCGGGGAACGCGCTTTTGATATCTACTCTCGCTTGCTGCGGGAACGGATTATCTTTCTAGGACAAGCCATTGATTCTAACTTGGCTAATTTGATTGTTGCCCAGTTGTTGTATTTGGATGCTGAAGATGGCGAGAAAGACATCTATCTCTATATCAACTCTCCTGGTGGCTCGGTGACGGCGGGAATGGGTATTTTTGATACGATGAAGCACATTCGCCCCGATGTTTGTACTATATGTACGGGATTAGCAGCCAGTATGGGGGCTTTTCTACTCAGCGCTGGCACGAAAGGAAAGCGCATGAGCCTGCCAAATTCCCGAATCATGATCCATCAACCTCTCGGTGGCGCACAGGGACAAGCCACTGATATTGAAATTCAAGCTAAAGAAATCTTGTACCACAAGCGGAAGTTGAACGAGCATTTAGCCGAACATACAGGTCAACCGCTGGAAAGGATCGAGCAAGATACAGAGCGAGATTTCTTTATGTCGCCCCAAGAAGCGATGGATTATGGTTTGATCGATCAAGTTATCGACAAGAAAGCTATTGGTAGACGACCGATGGCGGCGGTTGGCTGATCGTCTTGTAGAAACGCGCGATCGCGCGTTTCTAACTTACGCCAATGCGATCGCGCTCGGTTTGCAGATAGTCCAAAAATCCCTGTAATTCCCGCTCAGTCAATTGATGTCGCTTATTCTTGCTATATTTTGCTTGCAGGTATTTAGGACCTTCTTTAGCATCCCATCCAAGTTCCTGTAGCTCTTTGACGGCTTGAGTTGTTTGACTGTATAACTCCAAATAGCGATTGAAGTCCCGTGCTTGTAAGGCTGTTAACTCGTAGCGCGACCCTTTACCGTAGTTAGTTTCCAAACATTCGCGTTCGTCGTTTGCCTTCAGCTTTGCTTCCTTCAGTTTGACCTCAATCTTTTGTAATTCCGTAGCTAAGTCCGCAGATGATTGAGTTTCTTCTATTGTTTTATCATCTGCGATCGCTAGAGATTCATAATTAGAGGACAAATCTGCGCTTTCATAATTGTCTTTGGATAAAGGCGGTTTACTGCTACTAGCAGCGAATAAGTCAGCAGCAAAATCTCCGCCAAAAGTATCTGTTTCCAGTGGTAGTTCGGGATTGGTGGCTAATGATTTACTTTTGCCTCTACCACCAGTACTGATGGAAGTCGATTTTTGCTCTTTTGTAGGGGGTTCTAATTCTGGCGTGTAGCTAAAATCTAACTGCGATTTAGTAGGAGTAGGAGGACTAGAAGAATTGCTGGGTTCAGATAGAGATGCAGCTGGTTGCGCCACAGGTATTTCTGGTGGCGTAGGTAATGCAGGAATTGTTTGATTTTTTGGGGCAATTGGTGCGAGAAAATTGTGGTTGAAACAAGCGATCGCTCTTTCTCTCGCCTTGTCTTCTGCTGCTTCCAGCGTTTCTGCTGTTGCCATCCCAGTAGCACGAACAATACCATCAACCTGTACCGCTACCCGCACGACAAACTTACCCTGATAAATTGTCAATAACTCTGAAATTAAGCTTTCTGTCATCGATCGTGAGTGAGTAGTGAGTAGTGTGTGAACAAGGGTGTGGGGGTAGTAGAGTGTAGGGTGTGGAGGAAAGAGAGCTGAGGGAGCTGAGGGGTAGAGGAGAAATTACTAGTCACTGATAACTGGTCACTGGTCACTGGTCACTGACAACTGACAACTGACTCTCTTTCCTATATGTCGCTTGTTTCCTAAAATAGAATGGGGATAGCCAATTTTAGTAGATGGCGTACTGCTTACTCAAATGTTACCGACTTTTTGAAGAGAGTGTAACAAAACTGAGTAAATGGTATTTCCACTCAATCGGGCAAATCCTACTGCATCACAAGTGTTACATCTTTTGACACTTCAATCCTCGTTATCTCACTGCCTAGCTGCGATTTATTTGTGGCTATATATCCGTTGGTGAGAGGCGACCGACTCACACGCAGCATTACTACATCCGTTGTGTAGAGTATAGACCTTGATGATGCAACCCTCTCGCCTTTCCTAGTAACAAAGGTTATTTTGGGAATTGGGTGAGATACTGCTGTTAGAAGTCCCAACTGTTTCACCCTACCAAAGCCAAAGTTGCGCCCAGTGGTAAAGATCTGGCTAATGGTAGAGATAAAAGGAAAAAGCGTATTTTCCACAGGCAGGAAGAGATAGCTAACTGCCTAACCCAGACAACAAGATATGATATTTTGACCGGAGGTCGGCTCGCTACATGGAGTTTTCAATCGCTACACTACTAGGTAATTTCACAAGTGATAAATTAGTTGCAGCAAAAGCCCTAGAAAAAAAACTAGATTACCAAGACGAAAGAAGTATTCAGAGGTTATTTATTGCCCTAGACGTACTGGAAAAAATCGGCGTTTTGGTTAAAGAGCACGGTAAGTATCGTCGGGTAAGAGAAGAAGGAACAATTGAGGCTAAACTTCGTTGTTCTAGTAAAGGTTTTTGCTTTGCAATTCAAGAAGCTGAGGGAGCAGAAGATATCTACATTCGCGAAAGTCATCTCAGTAATGCTTGGAATGGCGATCGCGTTTTAGTGAAACTGACGAAAGAAGGTAGTCGTCGTCGCAGTCCCGAAGGCGAAGTCCAACTCATTTTAGAACGGGCAAATCAAAGTCTGTTAGCAAGAATCAAGCAAACAGATACTAATTTTAGAGCTGTTCCTCTAGACGATCGCCTCCTATTTGAAATCGAACTGCAACCCGACGGTCACGACTTAGCACAAGCGATTGACTATTTGGTACATGTAGAAATCCTCCGCTATCCTATTGCCCAATATCCTCCTTTAGGCAGAGTCGTGCAAGTTTTAGGCAGCGATGCCGAAGCCGCCTCAGATGTAGAGTTGGTGTCGTGCAAGCACAACCTACCCCGCGCCTTTTCCTCATCCGTGCTTGAAGCAGCGGTCGAATTACCAGCTCAAATTAGCCGCAAAGAATTCAAAACCAGAAGCGATCTACGTCCGCTCCTCACCTTAACTTTCCGAGAGTCAGCAGACGATACAACCTATGTTGAAAATGCTTTTACTTTGGAAAAAACGACGACGGGACAGTGGCAATTAGGGGTTCATACTGCCGATCTTGCCTACTTTATCGAACCAGATACGTCTTTAGATCGTGAAGGGTTGAAACGTTCCAGCAGCGTTTACCTGGGAGAAAAAATTCTGCCTTTATTCCCCGATGCGGT
The DNA here is from genome assembly GCF_051657925.1 of Chroococcidiopsis sp. NCBI lineage: Bacteria > Bacillati > Cyanobacteriota > Cyanophyceae > Chroococcidiopsidales > Chroococcidiopsidaceae > Chroococcidiopsis > Chroococcidiopsis sp. The sequence continues at coordinate 1,710 of NZ_JBOFLP010000363.1, read as the reverse complement.
GGCGCAACGGAGTGCATTCGAGCCAGAAAGCGATCGCCGTGCCATTTCCGTTCTGCTGACTGTGGATGCAGCAACTGGACAAATCGTGGAGTTTGAAATTCAACCGAGCGCGATCCAAGTCGATTACCAACTCGATGCTGAAGTTGTAGAGAATATTCTGAGCGATCGCACCGCAGAACTAGGACTACCAGCCGCAGTGGTAGAAAAAGTGGGGCAGCTAGCAGTATTAAGCAAAGCCTTGCAAGAACAAAGACAAGCTAGAGGTAGCTTTGCCCTCAACTTACCACCCCGTCAGTACTCCTACTACGACGAAGGCAGGTTAGGAGTCCTGACTCAAGGAGAACCCAAACTCTCCGAATTGGTCACTGAGTTGCTTTTATTAGCAAATCAAGTTGTTGCCGAGCATTTAAACGCTTTGGGCGTGCCTGCGATTTATCGCATTCAACCGCCTCCCGATGTCGAAGACGTGCAAGAAACAATCAAGCTAGCAGCTAACTTAGGAGTAGAGCTGGGCTTAGATCGAGAAGATACCGTCTATGCAGGAGACTACCAAGAATTTACCGAGCAGTTTGCTCAATTGTCCCAAGCAGAACAAGTCTTGACTTATTTGTTACGGGATACGCTGAAGCCGAGTGCCTACAGCAGTAAATTCCAGCCCTACTTTAGCTTAGCTCTACCTGGCTACACCCACTCTCACGCTCCCTTGCGGCGGTTTGCCGATCTAATAGTTCAGCGAGTCTTACATACAGTATTCGAGCAAGGGCGCGATCGTCGGACTACGCGAGCAAAAGATAGCATAAATTTACGTCATAGCTCCTCTCATGGCAAAATTGGCTGGAACGTCTTGCCTCCAGAAACGCAGCAGGAGCTAGAAGTTTATATTGCAGGTGCGATCGCGCAGTTGAACGAGCGAGACAAGGAAGTTCAGGAAGCCGAAGACGATTTAGTTGGGTTACAAAAAGCTCAACTGATGAAACAGCGCATCGGCGACGTGTTTGAAGGTATTATTACCGGAGTCCAGTCCTACGGCTTTTTTGTGGAAATAGAAGTCTCCGACACTAAAGGCAGAACGTTGCGAGTCGAAGGTTTAGTCCACGTCAGTTCTCTCAAAGATGACTGGTACGAGTATCGCGGCAGACAACAAGCTTTATTTGGACGGAAAAACCGTGCTGCATATCGTTTAGGCGATCGCGTTTCCGTGCAAGTCAAGAGCGTAGACTACTACCGCCAGCAAATCGACTTAGTGACAGTCAACGGCGATCGAATGCTTAGTCGCGATCGGCTAGAGGACACCTCACCCCTCGATAACGACTTGAGCGACGACTCAGACACGTATTTTGACGATGAGGAATAATCTACCGCTGATCCTGGGTGTAAGCGGGGCATCGGGGTTAATTTATGCCGTTCGAGCGGTGAAATATCTCTTGGAGGCAGACTACGAGATCGAGCTAGTTGCCTCCAAATCAACCTACATGGTTTGGCAGGCGGAACAAAATATTCGGATGCCTGTAGAACCCTTGCAACAAGAACAATTTTGGCGACAGCAGGCAAGGGTAGAATCTCTGGGAAAACTCCGCTGCCATCCTTGGGGAGATGTAGGCGCTAACATTGCCAGTGGCTCGTTTCGTACGCTAGGAATGATAGTCATGCCTTGTAGTATGAGTACGGTAGCAAAGCTTGCCAATGGTTTGAGTTCCGACTTGCTCGAAC
>NZ_JBOFLP010000362.1:0-12518 GCF_051657925.1 Chroococcidiopsis sp. | reverse complement strand
ATAATGGTGGTAGCGGTATCGGTTTTCGCATCGCCTGTTCTTTTGTTTAGGGAGTAGGGAGCAGGGAGAAATTATGATTCCTGGCTCCTGTAAGGACGGGTTGTGACAGAAGGTTTACTACTGGGAGCTAAGCCCTGGCTTACGACTCCTGTATAGGCGGGTTTTGACTGAATATTTATTGCCGCAAGCCTGAATCTTTTGCTAAACCCGCCCCTACAATCTACAATCTACTCCCTGCTCCCTGCTCGCTGCTCCCTGTCTCGGCTGGTGCTTCTGCCTGTTTATAATGAGGCTCCTCGTCGCTACTTTTGTTAGTCTTGCCAGCAGTCTGCTCTTTTTTGGCTTCAGTCACCAACTCTTGCATGTATTCCTGGGCTTGGTGGCTAAACTCCTGCACTCGATCCATGCTTTCTAAACCCCAAACGATAAAAGCTTTTGCCAATGCTCTAGTTGATTCTGCAAGAGATTTATTGAGGTCGTCAGAACTCATATCGGTTAGTCTCAAACTAGATTTTAATTCTGTTTTATCTGTATTTAAAGGCGATCGATGCTTTTGTCAGTATATTTCGATATTAAAAATACACGACGGCTTTTTCCAGCCAGCTATTTAACAACCAAAATAGGCTTTAGATCGCATACTTAATACTACACCATTCTCGTAGAGAATCGCGCAGTTTCGATCGCAATGCGTGCGAAATTGCGATCGCGAGTTCTATTCAAAAGAGTTCAGCCTGCTGTTTTAGCAACGCTTGGGCTGCCTGAGTTTGAGTTTATTCAGCGCCGCTCGTTTCTCAACTGTCCACAACACAGCTACGGTAATTGCGATCCCCATAATCCCCAAGCCGATACAAATAGCTAGAGTTTCCATATCTCAAACTTCCTATGCTTCAAATTTTGTTTGTTAATCGCGTAAATAGATTTTGATTATATACATAAGTTAATATTTCTGCCAAAATGGATACTTAAGTACTAGCTTTAGCTATTTCTTCACAGATGCAAAGCCATAGCAGCTTTGATTTTCGATCTTTTTCAACCGCTCGAACGCTTAATTTTTGACAGTAAATCTTTAGAAATAATACAGATTTACACAAGCGCGATCGGTTCTTATTAAAGGAATTGAATATACTTATATACTTAGCATTTAATATCAAAAGCTGTTTTCTATCTAATGAGGTAAGCCAAAGACTGTGGTCATAAAATCTATCCACGGATCGAGCCATCAGGCATAGTTGTTTTAAAAAATTTAGCTTGGGAAAAGTTAGTACGATTCGCGATCGCGGCGTGAAGATTAGCACCGCTTAAATCGGCTTCACTCAGATCGGCTCCAGTTAGATCGGCTCCACTCAAACTAGCTCCCGTCAAGTTTGCGCCAATCAGATAGGCATTGGAGAGATTAGCACCACTGAGATCGGCATTGGTTAAATCGGCAATATTGAGGTTAGCTCCAGTCAAATTTGTAGCACAGAGATTGGCTTTACTTAAATTGACAGCGCACAGATAAGCTCGGATTAATGTAGCTCGACTCAGGTTTGGCACAACTCCCCCATTCTTTTTGCGCCAATCATTCCAAACTGCTATTCCTTGAGTTAGTAGAGCAAGTTGTACCGGATCTGCCATTTTATTGCCTTAACCTAAGGGAGTCTTACGCTCTTTAAGTCTAAGTGATTAAGTCTAAGGCATCGCAACCATTCACGAGCAGGCTCGCGCTGTTTTCATTTATGCCATATCATTATCCGTATTGCCCACTTACCATGCAACAACTGGCGGCGGACGCGATCGCTATTGACAAATAATCCCCAAGGCAACTCTTGAACTTGAGCGTTAACCGTATTTAACCAATACCTAAATTGCTTATAAAAGCTGGTATTGCATCGCCAAGGACTATGACTGACGAGCGAGACAAGCCTGCCTCCAACTTTTAAGCATTGATAGGCTTTTTTTACGTGAGATATCTGCTGTGAGAAAGGCGGATTTTGTACGACTCGCTCGTAGCGATCGGCTAGATTGGGAGTAGTCAGAAAGTCCGAGCCAATTAGTAGTAAACCTTGCAGTGATAGGATCGTTTGCAATTCTGAAATTGATTCGATAACTTCGACGATCGCTCCTGCTTGCTGTAGAGAAGTCGCTAGCGTACCAAAACCAGCCGAGGGTTCCAAACAACTTATTTTTGGTTCAATATTTGCTGATTCTACTAATAATTTCACTACCCAAGGCGGTGAGGGAAAGAGATCTCAAGATTTGAGAATTTCACTATTATTCAACTGCTTTTACCGATCCAATTCGACAATCGCAATCATCTAAGACTCAAACTCCTTTACTCGACTGGAATTAGAGCCATCAAGCTATGTTCTTTGAAGCGAAGATCGTTCGAGAATTCGCAAAACGAGCAGGCATGAGAAATGTCAGGGCTAGCTTACAGTAGTTGCGTTATGCCCGTGCTAGCCGCAAGGATAATTCATTCTGGAAGGGAAAACAGTTAATCAATGCCACGACCAAGTAAACGCTCGGCAATGGTTCGCGAATCAACGCTGAGGTCAAGAGCGAGTTAATGTAATAATTGGTTCACTGGTGAGTTTTTGCTGCCGAATGCCGATGCGCTCAACATAGAGCAAAGCAGAACGACGCTATTGCAGCCATCCTAGAGCGCCAACCCTGCATTATTTGCCTGATGCATTCGACGATGAGTTTAATCGGGATTAGGGTCACGGGATTTGGGGAGTTCTCTAGTATTTAGAGTTTCCGTGTTGAGCGATCGCGCTTAGGCAATTCTCACTTCGCCCCTGCCCAATTTCTCTAAAAGTTCTGACACGCTGCTACAGCCAGTTGCTTCTACTACCTCCGCCACACCCTTCCAGCCTGACTCGGTTACAGACAGAGTGCGCTTTTTCTTCTCCTCGTCATAGATCTTTTGTTGAGGACGAAGATTTGCCAAGCTATTTTGATGTTGACCTCTGCCCATACCCTTAAAACAAAGTGTTGACTTTTTCTCGAATACGTATACAATGAAATCAACTGAATCGATAGCGGTTAGCCAGCGACGTAGGAAATCCAGAACTAACCGCTTCTAAGTTCCCTTGTGGAAAAGGAGCTTTCAATATGTATGGTATACTCGAAACCCCCACGATCGCAACTAGCGAACTGTATTCTCATCTAGAACAGCAAGCACAAAGCGTTGCCCCTCAAATAGAGCTAGTTCCAGCACGAATTCAAGTCGAGCGGCTGGGCTTGACTAGAAATGCATCCTCTACCCCCTATATTGTCTATCGCGTCAAAGAGCGCCGTTGCTGTACCTTTTTCAAGCGCAAACTGTTGTGGCAGCTAATGCAGGCAATGCTTCGAGCGGAGTATGGTATCGAAGACAAGATCCGCAGCATAATTTCTACCCCAGACTTTAGCTTGTCTTTCTTTATCGGTTCTAGCTGGCGGCACGTTCTTAACCAACAGATTTGTCGCTTTGTGGAACGAGCCAACAATTTGAGGCGGTGGTGGCTCTTCGCATCGACCCCTTTATCCGCCGTGTCGCGTCCAGAAGAAATCATCCCAGATCCCGTAGAGATTTTAGTGGCAGCGATGAAACTTGCGATCGCCCGCTCAAACTGGAACTTAGTCAAGGGCGAAATCGCAGCATATCCAGAATATAAGGCGATCGCCTGGTCGCAACTAACTAGAGACGAAAAACAGCAGCTTTCCGCCCTCGTTCCCGAAGCAGTAAAATTGCTGGTAGAGGCAAAACGCAACGGCGCGATCGCCCAATATTGGGAAGCTTCCGAAGACAGTCTGTACTGGGTACGAGTTACCCCCGACTCCCCTCCATCGCTCGTCACCAGTTGTGGCGTTGGTAATTTTGTTAAGGGGGCAGTGGCACGAATGGTAAAGCGGACGGAACACCCGCCCGCAACATCCTCGATTTCAGAGTGCAAAGTGGCTTGAATTTTTTTGGCAGGGTAAAACTTGCTCTTTAGAGATCGCAGTTCGATCTGTGCCAAAGTGCTGCCTAAAGCTATCTAAACCTTCGAGATAAGCTAACAATCCTGATGCTCCAGCAACTTGATACAAGCCAATAGCACTTTCCCATTCCTTCAAAGAAGCTTTCTTGTCTGTGAGGATTTTAACAATAGCAGCAGGTAATTTGATTTCTTTACCCGTATTTAAATCTAGGTGAGCAACTGTTTCTCGTAATAATTCCTCTTGGCTCATGACTTGACTATTTCTAGCCAATTCGAGCTGATGCAGTTGAGCTGCTACTCCAAACAGTGGTAGTCTTAGTTGTGTTAATCTTCTTTGTCTAGGTTGGGCAACACTTCGCTTTTTTAGCTTAAACTTGACTGGATTTTGTGGCGGACGAATGCTGAGAAGCTAATGCAGATTGAGGTGAGTTTGTCCTAGATTTGAAGATAAAAATCTATTTTCAATTTTGCACTAAATGAATATAAGTTGAGAAAGAGGTTGTGATGTATATTTAAGATTACTGTATTTACGTAACGCATAATGTCTAGCAAAATTGCTATAGTTAACCCCTATTCTTATATACACTGTCTAAAATGATAGCTAATATGACGTGCATTGACGTGAATTAAATAAATTTCAGAAGAAAAAGATAGTGGTAAAAAAGTTTATTTGGTGCTGAATGGCGGCTACCCACCCTAGCACCAATCTCAAAATATTTAATGTGTGTAGACAGTATAAGCCACTCTTCCAATCTTTCATTCAAAGAAAACACATCTACTTCCAGTTTCTTGTTTAATTACATCCTTGAGTTGCCCTAGTGAAACACCTAGTCTCTGCAAGTCTCCTTCAGTCAAATTTTTAACGTAGATACAACCGTCACTTCCTTTCCAAAGAGTATAACCAGTAGGGCTTGTTCCTAAAAATGTTCGATTTTCAGAAGTAGCTGAGTTACCGGACGTATTCGGCGAAGATAAACTAGTTGTTGAATTGGAAGACGGATTATTATGTAGATTAAATAGCCCTACAAGAATGCATATACCAGTCACCATTCCTTTTGTTTTTAAAGACCAGCTTGCATACTTCCACATTGACCAAAGCCCTAGTGGAAAGAAAATGACTAATAGTACAATAATTCCAATGGAAGAATCCGTTTCATACCATTTAAGGTTTTTTTGCTTCAGCATCTGACTTTCTCAATACTCCTACATATTTTAAAATACCCATGTTACATTCACTGCTAACACCATTCGTATGAAATTTAGTTTGTTTAGGATAGCCTGTTTGCTCATGTAAAAAGATAAATTCATCCTTTTTTTCTTGAATTTTCTTCAAAAAAGTGTTAATTGCACTCCAGTGCTGTGATTTAGCAGTTGTGGTTCGATCGCACAAAGAATTTCCTCCCGCTTTTTAGCAATGAGATCCAAGTAATAGGAAATAGAGTAAGGTTCTGAATTTGTCAGTCCCCTGCATCCCTGGTAAAAGGTGACAACATCCCCAGTATTACCCAGACATAGAAGCGTCTTTTCACCTTTTCTAATCTTGCGCGCGATCTGTAACTGCTTGACTGGAAATTTTCCTTGAGTAATAATCCCAGTTAATTTTTGGTAATAACTTTCGGCACTGGCTTTGGACTCCAAATAGTGAGTCAGGTATTGCAAAGGAAACTCTTTTTCTAGCTGGGAGCGATCGCGTTTGCGATACTGTCCTTTGGCAACGACTGCCCCATCTGCTTGCCAAAGGATGTAGTTCTTGGCTCCGCGCTCTGGAACGAACATGGCTAATGCCAGCACTTCTAGCTCGATGTTGATGCCTTGGGGTAAAGCCGTTTGCAACGTTTCAAACACTTGGATTGGTTGGGGGTGGGAGAAGAAGATCCCATCCGTATCGCACTCAACTGGCACTCCCCCTTCTCGCTCAACGACATCAATCATGAAACGCAAGATGCACCTGCCGTAAGCAGTAATTAGAGCTGCTGCCGCAAAGTCATTAAAACTAACCCCAGAAGTACCGTAGAACCCAAACAGCGAGTTAATCAGCACCTTCAGTGCCGCTTCAGCTTGCTTGGCAATTGTATCTCCAGCTTTTCCCAATTGCTTGAGTTTGAGACGCTCCTTAGTCAAGTATTCGAGAATGCTCAGTCCGATGCGTTGCTTGTCCTTATTCGAGCAAATACCGTATTTGAGCATAATGCTGGGATACAGGCTGGAAACATCGATCTTGGCAATGCTGCGGTGCAGTCCAGGGACGGAGATTACCAAACCACCTTCAAAGTTTGCTTTCGGATCGGCTAGCGGTTTTCTACCTGGATACTGGCTCTCTAATACCCGCTGCCACTTGGTAGCATTGCCAGCAAGTGATAGTTGTTGCAGGTTCATTCCGGGCACTACGAGCGACTCGTAGTAATAGGAAGGCACTAGCCGCTCGGCGATTAACTGGGTATCCTCCAAGTCGTAGATGAGGTATTCCTGTATCTGCTGCCATCCAACAGAACCAGCGCCTTGCTGCCAGCAGTCTTGAATCTCCTGATGGCTCAAGACCAGCCTGGCAGATTCCCTCAGTCCCAAATCTAGTACGGCTGTTTTGAGCGAACGAGACTGCGATAGCTTTTTAGCGACAAAGTCCCAGCGCAGCAAGCAAATATAAATGTCAACGTGCTGGCTCTGTTCAACAAATACTTCGCGAATTTCTAACGGCTTACCAAAGATTTGTGCCGTCCTAATAACTCTAGATTCGGCAGAAACTCGAAATGGGTGAAGTATATTGTAGAGATCGCATCTAGCGATGATAAACGGTAGATCGAATGCCGTACCGTTAAACGTATAAATAACATCAAATGAATTTTGCTGGCAGTAAGCAATGAATTGTTGCAGCAGTGTTGATTCATCTTCATCCATGAAAACAAATCGTCCTCGTTCGCTTAAACATCCGATCGCGAAGATGCGATCGCTTTGAGGATTTAGTCCGGCAGTTTCAATATCGAGGGCGAGTTTTAGTAGCTCGTGATAAGGTTTAACAGTAGCAATAGGTTGCCATAGCGGACGAGCTGTGGTGTCTGTATAGAAGATATCTAATTTGTCTGATTCTACAACAATTTTTTGACAGGTTTTTTGAATAAAATCGCGATGATTGTAGGCTGTACTCATAGGGATATTGCCCCTGCATTAGGGGCATAACTTCTCGTCTAGAATAAGTTTGTTACTGTGAAACTTTTTGATTTTCCACGAGTGTTACCCAAGCTGTAGCTTTCTTACCATTAATTGGTTGTAGCGTATGCCATTGTTTTTGCAGTTCTTCCCAACCTAGATGCGGTAGCTGCTGCTGTCCCCAAGCAAGTGCATCGGTAGGCGTTCTCCAATTGCTCCAAGGTGGCGGGTTCAGGGCTGGAGTTACGACAGTGCTATCAGTGTTAGCAGACTTTTTGGCATTTGGCAGCAGTCCTAAAACTGCAATTTCTAACCATAACTGCGGAAAGCTTGAGAGTTTCACTTGGACTTCGCTAGCTTTGAGGTGTTGTTGTGCCTGTAGAATAGCCGACTTTTCCCAAGTCTGGGCGATTTTGCACAACTCCTGCCAAGTATCTGCTGTCAGTCCTGCCATATCACCCCTGTCTGGCGCGGTTTTGGCAATCAGCAAGTCGCGATAGAAGCTGGCAAGGCTTTGCAGGATCGCTAGCGGTTCTTTGCCGTATTCCAATAAGTCTCTCAAAACCCCCAGTACGGTATTATCGTCATCGCGAGCGATCGCCTCCAACAGCGTCAGTAATTCATGTTCTGGCACTGCACCTGCAACTTCCCAAACCCAGTTAGGAGTGATAGTCGTGGAGAGCAGGCTCAGTTGGTCGAGCAAGCATTGGGCATCGCGCAAACATCCAGAAGATAACTGTGCGACTAATCCAATTGCTGCTGGGGTGATGTCAATCGATTCTCGAGCGGCGATCGCGCTTAGATGTTGCACCATTGCTTCTGTGCCAATTCTTTTAAAGTCGAATCGCTGACTGCGTGAAACAATCGTAGCAGGGACTTTATGAACCTCGGTGGTACAAAGGACAAAGACGACGCGATCGGGTGGTTCTTCCAAGGTTTTGAGTAAGGCTTGGAAGGCTTGATTGCTGAGCGAGTGACACTCATCGATGCAATAAACTTTGTAGCGGCACTCAATTGGTGCTAATTGGCAGCGTTCGATCGTCTCTCGAATATTTTCTACGCTGGAATTGCTAGCAGCGTCAATTTCGATCGTATCCAGCGCCGAGGAACTGGCAATTGCCTTGCAAGAGTTGCATTGACCGCAAGGCGAAGGTGTAGGAGAATCCGAGTTTTGACAGTTGAGAGACTTGGCTAAGATACGGGCGCTGGAAGTTTTGCCCGTACCCCTCGGACCAGTAAACAAGTAAGCGGGGGCAATGCGTCCCAAATCAATAGCGTTGGTCAGCGTTGTAGCAACGGCTGGCTGTCCTACTAACTGGGCAAAAGTCTGGGGTCGATATTTGTGGTGTAGCGATCAGTATGCCATGTTATTGAAATCTGGATAGGACGAACCACCCCAAGCGCCTTCTACCTGATATTTGGAGTAGGCAGATGTGGAGCATCAAGGCTATGCAACTTGTAATTTCTTTTTACCAGTCTTGGATTTAGGCGATGGCTGTTGTTTTTGGAGTGACGAGTTCTCGCTTTGTGCTACTGGCGCTTCTGTTGTCGGTGTTTGAGTTGGCAGATCGGCTAGCGGTTCTGGATTTTCCGGCATTTCGGAAGCCGATCGTGCTGCGCCAATTAGCTGCACTGGCATGACCATAACCATCTGGTCGATCGAGCTACCAAGGGGTTTGACGATAACGGGCCGCTCCGGCTTGTTTGCCTCGATTAACACTTGCTCGCAAGCAACAACTTTAATCGCATCGAGTAAATATTTGATGTTGAACCCAATTTCCAGATTGTCGCTAGTAGCGTTTTCGACCTCAATTGCCAGTGCTTCAACCGCATCGCCTACATCTGGAGACTGGGCAGAAATAGTCGCGCATCGCCGTGCGGCATCAAAAGCGATTTTGACAACTTTATCTTTTTGTGAGGCAACAATGCTGGTGCGTTTTAAGGCACTGTCCAAGGCTTTCTTATCTATTTTGAAACAGTACTCGAACTGGGTAGGAACCAGCGACGGGTAGTCTGGGTACTGTCCTTCCAACAGCCGCGAGGTGAGGCGCACGTTTTGAAGCTCGAAAACGGCAATCCCATTATTAACGTTGATGGTGCAATTATTTGGGACGCGCTCCAAAATTCTTTCCAGTTGAGATAGGGTTTGGTAAGGAATTGTCGCTTCTACCGCTCCTAATGCTGTGGTGTTGTCTGATTCTATAGAACTGGAGGCGATCGCCAAGCGATGACCGTCAGTAGCAGCTGCTTCCCAGTTGGGATCGCCAAATTTGAAGTGAACTCCAGCGATGACTTGTTTAATCTCATCTCGGCTAGCAGCGAATAGCGTTGCTTTGAGCGCCTGTTGTAACTTAGCTACAGAAAGCGTGACTGGCGTGCCGCTAACTTCTGGCAGCGCCGGAAAGTCTTCAGGGTTGGCTGTTTGCAGCTGACACTTTCCTGTCGAGTGCGTCAGGATAGCAACGCTGTCGTTGACTTCTAGCGTAATATCGCTTTTTGGTAAGTGTGCTACTACTTCTTCTAGCAATCTGGCAGGTAGAGCAATCGTACCTTCACTTTCTACACTACAATCGCATTGAGCGCGAATACCCAAGCTCAAGTTAAATGCGGTTACAGTTAGCTTTTGGGTTTCGCTATTGCCATGTAGAACAAAGCTACTCAAAATTGGGTGAGTGGGTTTACTCGGAATAGCATGACTGGCGATCGCCAGAACGCTTTCCAGTTGCGTTTGAGAAATTTTCAGTTTCATGTATTTGAATGGTTGTAGGGAATGCGATCGAGGTGCTTGGGCAAAACGCCAAACACCTCGCACGCAATGCTCAGTCTGTCGTGACTCGTGCTTCTATTTCCGTAGCAGCAGGTAGAGCCAAGGTTTCAGGGCTACCAGGGACAATTAATGGTTTATCCGGTTCTAGAGACTCCCAGACATATTGCTTCAGATTGGGATTGAAGCCCATGAAATAGCTGCGCCAGTTTTCTAAAGTTGGACGTTCGTGGTCTACGACGCGACAGGCAAAGCTCTTTTGTTTGTCACCAACTTGTTCGCGAGCAGTTTTAAAGCAGAAGACACCCAAGCTGTAGAATAAGGAGTTTTTCTGCTTGGCTGGGATGCCATTGACAATAGAATGGCAAGCATTGAGTTCTCGGCAAAACTCCTGCCAGCGAATCGAGAAAGAAGCTTGGTTAGCACCTGTAGCTTTATATGAAAGCGGAATTTGATGCAGCGGTTGGTTTTGCTTGTCTAATAGGAAGACTTGGAAATATTGGATATTACCAACATTTTCGTCTGCTTTCATTTCTTGGGTATACTTGCCCAAAATGACTGTAGACTTTGACTCGTTGGATTGTTTGCGATCGAAACCCAAGACTGGTGTTTTCGGGCAAACGAGCATTCTGGGATTGGAAATCAAAATTCCTTGTTCTTCTGTACCCGTAGACTCAAATGTGTAGGTGACAAGTTGGGATGCGTCAAAATTTTCCCAACCCGCGATCGCCATTTGGTCTACAGCAACGAAGTAGCCACATAACTTGGGAGTGCTGCCTCTTAAAGCTTGAATGCGCGGTAGTTTAGCATCGGGATCGAGATATTGAGGATTGCAAAACTCGTCTCTTTCGCTTACCTCAAATGTTGGGGTTTGAGTTGGCAGGTCATTCGTTTGTGTGTTGTTGTCAGTCATTTTCACTTCTAGTTCTAGAATGTTATATCGGCTTCTGGTCGCTCTTTACCATTACCATTCCCGTTTATTGGCAGAAACGAAGAATGGGGACGAAGTAGTTCGAGTTCTTTGAGAACTTGTTTTTGCCTATATTGAGCTAATTTTTGGTGAATCTCTTGTAATTTCTGAATTAAATCTGAGAGTTTGTGCAGGCAGCTACTATCAAAACTAAGACTCAAACTTTCTCCATCACCTGTAAAAATACAGGCATGGCGATCGCCATTATCGTAAGAGCCGATGAATGTCGTCTCTGTAATTTGAATTGTTTGCAATCGCGATATTTTCATAATTGACGCTCGGATAGTCAGAAAGATTACTGGCAGCAAATGTGAGTAACGAATCATTCTTACTTGTCGGCGCGTCAGCGCAGCAATACTTTTTGGTTAAGGGTTAAAGGTTAAAGGGGAAAGGGATTGCCTTCAACTATTTCTTCCTTTAACCCTTTCCCCTTCCCCTAAAACCTGCGATGCGTTGGTCAGCACAGTTAGTAACGCTTAGGAACAACTGAATTAAATTTGCGAACGATGTTTGTGGCATCGATCGTTTTCCACCCTGCTTGCTTGCATCGAGCGATAGCTGCCTCTAATTGAGTGCTGGTTTGCAAAAGTTTGTAGCGAACAAATCCTCCGTTAATCGGGTGAAGGTAAGTCTGCCAACCACCATCAACTCGGACGTAGGTGATGCGTTTGTCAAGAGCCATTGCAGTCAATTTCTTCTAATGAATGTATTGCCAGCTTCAGAATTAATTCAGTTTTTGCACCCCAGACTTTGCACTCCCACTCGGTTGTCAGTCTTTCTGCTCGTCTGGCTATTGCGGTAGTACATAACTCTTTTTCTTCCAACCACTGCTTGAACGCTAGTGCTTTTTCTTGCGTGACAAATCCAAAGTAGGATACTTGACGTTTTCCTTGTGGATTAGTAATCGTGGCACTTCTTGGTGAGATAATATTGAAATGCCAGCGATCGGGAGATAGTTCTATTTTGGTGACTGGAAGATGCATTAAATTTCGACTTCTGGTATTAATTCAAGATATTCATAACTTGTTTGCCTATCTAGAAGTCTTTTTAGATTCAGTTGAGGCTCATCTATAGGCTGGTGAAATGAATATTCTGAATTGTCGATTGCACTACTGGGTAATTTGGATAATGCCATCTCCAATCGCTGCTTAAAAACATCGTATTTCTCTCGATCGTAAGAGAATCGATCTGGTTTAGGAGATTTGTCCCTATTAAAAAAGCAATAGATTAGAGATGCGTTAGTCGGCAATATTTCTTCAGTTTCCACCAGGAGAAATAATTGCAGTTGAGCTTCCCAACTCTTTTCAAGTTTTCCCGATCGAGAAATATTGCGATCGCTCCTCCAGTTAACGGCGATCGCTTTTTTATCATTCAAGATGAGTAAATCGTATTGGGCAATTATTAGCACACCTTGAATCAGTTTTTGTCGCCAAGCATTCACTTGTTTTGTACGAGCAGGCACGCTCACAAGCGGGAGAACTTGGTGGAGCCAACTGGCAATCTGAGGATAAGCTTGTAACAACGGTTCTACGGGTAATCCCATGAGTAGTTGTTGTATAGCAATCCTAAATAGGATGTATGGTTATCCATACATGAATGCCTTTTCAAAAGTAAAGTATTGCTGATGGGTGACAAACTCAAACAGATACTTCACCACTGCAAAGGACTTGCACAGCATAAAGAACTTGCGAAT
>NZ_JBOFLP010000361.1:0-15524 GCF_051657925.1 Chroococcidiopsis sp. | reverse complement strand
TAGCCACCTGGTTGAGCTTACCTGCGGCATCGACATAGTAGACTACACCATTGGGATTCTGAGGATTTGAGTCGCCAGAGTCGGTGAAATAAAAACCTCCTTGCGGATCGACAGTGATGTCATTGGGATACACTAGTGGTCTGCCGTTAAACCGATCGGCAATTATTTTTAAGGTATTGCCATTGGCATCCAACTGTACCACCGAATTTTTGGCAGCAATAATATGAGAGCCATCGGGCAGAATTTTGTGTCCGTTAGCTCCTTGAACCTTAGCCCAAATTCGACTGGAGCCATCGGGTGATACAATCGTAATCGTTCCTGCTTTAGTTTGGGAAAAGTAGAGATTGCCTTGACGATCGAAAACAATTCCCTCACTATATTTATCACTTTGCAGTACTTTTTCTGGTGAGATAGTATGCGCTGCTGGTAATGTTTCTTGTGAGGTAGTTACTACAGCTCGATCGGAAACAAGTTTTACCTGCTCGGACATAGTAGATGAAGTGTCTAGCGTGGTATGACTACAAGAAGCTAGCACTGTAGAGCTAAACAAGAGTGCAATTATTTTCCGCATGGTAAAAAACCTATGTAAGATGTACCTATTTGTGTCATAAACCTCGCTCCGATCTACAAATTCTGTTATGCTCCATCTAAGTGCGATGAGAGCGAGGGTAAGAACGCGATCGCCAAAAGAGGCGATCGAATACACACTCACCTACTGCTCGTGATAGTTCCACAGCAGCCCACCATCAACAAAAAAGGTGGAACCAGTGATGTAGTCGGCATCAGATGAAGCTAGAAAAGCAACCACAGGTGCAATATCTTCTGGTTTACCCAAACGTCCTAAAGGAATGTTTTGTAACAACGCTCCCAGCTTTTGAGGGTCATTTAAGAGATTAGTATTGATTGGAGTCTCAATTGCTCCAGGGGCTACATTGTTAATTGTAATTCCCAAAGACCCTAGTTCGACTGCCAAGTTTCGCGCGATCATCTTCAACCCACCCTTACTCGCACAGTATGGGGTGAAGTGGGGAAAAGGCAGTTCTTCATGTACGGAACTAATATTGATAATTTTGCCTTTGCGTTTAGTTTCAATCAAATGTTGCACGATCGCCTGTGTAGCGAAGAATGCACCTTTTAAGTTAACATTCAGCACTGCATCATAATTAGCTTCGGTAACGTCCCAGAAATCAGCGTTCTTACCATCAACTCCAGCATTATTCACTAAAATATCCAGTTGACCAAAATATTGAATGCTTTCAGCAACTAATCTGCGAACATCGCTAACTACTCCCAAGTCTGCCTGAACGATATAACCTTTGCGTCCAGTTGCTTCTACTTGTTTTAATGTAGCTTCTGCGCCTTCTGGATGAGAGCGATAGTCAATGACAACATTTGCTCCTTCCTTGGCAAGGCGGACGGCGATCGCGCTGCCAATCCCCTGACTGCTACCAGTCACAAGTGCAACTTTACCTTCAAGTTTCATAACTTTCTCCTTGTTGTCCGAAAAACATCAACTTTAGTAGGGCTGCAATAACCGCAGTTGGCATGGTGACAGGGAATTTCTGATACGTGAAAAAGCTTGCTACAGTAGGATTTTCCAGTACCAATAATCCCCTGTCGGTACAGGAGTGCAGCTAAAGCAGCCCCAAGAGGTGGAGCAATCCAGTAAATCCATTGATCCTGCCAAATCGAAATCAGGGCAGCTGGAGCAAAAGAGCGGGCTGGATTTAGACTAGTGCCAGTCAGCGGCGATTCGGTAGATACCAGAAAAGCAACTAGCGCCCCGGCGATTGCACCAGTCCAAGGCATAATAGACGAGTTGACTGAGATTAAAATTGTCAACATCAGCAAAAATGTAATGCCAACCTCAATTCCAAAACCCATGACTGGTGATACTCCTTTCCCCAACAGAGTCGCACCCAGATGAACGCTGCGAGCAAAGTCAGACCACAGTATGAGTACTAAGGCAGCACCAATCAAAGCGCCAATAACCTGCATGAAGGCGTATGCTAAAGCATCGCGGGTAGAGATTTTTTTCATCAGCCAGAAGCCCAAAGTGACTGAGGGATTGAGATGTCCTCCAGAGCGTTTTCCTAAGGGCGAGTAAGCGATCGCCGTTCCTCCCCCAGCAAAACATAAAGCTGTGAGACACAAGCGGACGTTAGGGTTAGGTATTAACTTGACGATTGGGGATTCTGGGCTAAAATTCCAGCAAACCCAAGAGAGACCGTTGAATATCATTAAGATTGTGCCTACCAGTTCTGCGAGGTAAGCAGGGATAGCACTGGGTCTGCTACTGGCAATCCTACGTTTCATCTCGGGTTCCTCAACTTGTTAAGTTATAGATTGGGCAATGCTGTCACGAACAGGGTGTGGGGTGCGGTGCGGGGGTTCCCCCCGTTGAGGCGACTGGCGTTGTGGAGTGTGGCGATCGCTATATTCTCCACACTGTTGAATCAGTTTGGCGACTAATCCCGTCCAGCCAGTTTGATGACTAGCACCAATTCCCGCACCGATGTCGCCATGAAAGTATTCATGAAACAAAATTAGGTCGTGCCAGTGAGGATCGGTTTGGAACTTCTCGATACCACCGTAGACAGGTCGTTTGTGAGATGGATCTTCCAAAAAAATTCGGACTAGCCTTTGGGACAATTCAAATGCAACTTCCCAGAGTGTCATCATGCGACCAGAGCCAGTAGGACACTCTACTTTAAAGTCATCCCCAAAGTAGTGATGGAACTTTTGGAGTGACTCAATAATTAAGTAATTGACGGGAAACCAAATCGGTCCGCGCCAGTTAGAATTTCCGCCAAACATACTAGTGCTAGATTCTGCTGGCTCGTAGTCCACGCGATACTGATATCCATTGGCTTCAAAAATATAGGGATGAGACTCATGAAATTTGGAAACTGCACGAATGCCGTAGGGGCTTAAAAATTCGCTTTCATCCAAAATTCTTTTCAGAATGCGCTGGAGTTTTTCACGATAGGCGATCGCCAACAGTCTTCTTGCCCCTACTCCGGGTGATTCCATGCAAGCAACATTTTGTCGTAGATCTGGGCGATTTCTAATAAACCATTCCATCCGTCGTTTGAAACCAGGGAGACGCTGCAACATTTCTGGTTCCAAGGTTTGAACGGCAAATAGCGGAATGAGTCCTACCATCGAACGTACCTTTAAGGGCAACCGATCGCCATTAGGCAGGTGCAATGCATCATAATAAAATCCATCAACTTCATCCCAAAGAGATATTTCCGTCTTACCAATGCCATCTATTGCATCAGCAA
Source organism: Chroococcidiopsis sp. (assembly GCF_051657925.1). NCBI lineage: Bacteria > Bacillati > Cyanobacteriota > Cyanophyceae > Chroococcidiopsidales > Chroococcidiopsidaceae > Chroococcidiopsis > Chroococcidiopsis sp. The sequence continues at coordinate 12,237 of NZ_JBOFLP010000361.1, read as the reverse complement.
TGTAGAGAAAATGCTCAAAAAATTTACTGGCAATATCTTCATAGGTAGAGTCTACTTTTGCTAGTTCCAGAGCGATCGCCAGCATATTCAGGCAATACATCCCCATCCAACTTGTGCCATCTGCTTGATTAATACGTCCACCCGTAGGCAGTTCGGCGCTTCTGTCAAAGACACCAATGTTATCTAATCCTAAGAAGCCGCCCTGGAAGACGTTATTGCCTTCAGCATCTTTCCGATTTACCCACCAAGTAAAGTTCAGTAGTAATTTTTGAAATACCCGCTCTAGAAAATTCGTATCGGCACGACCGTACATTTTACGTTCAATCTGATACACGCGCATGGTAGCCCAAGCGTGAACGGGTGGATTCACATCACTAAAAGCCCATTCATAAGCTGGTAGCTGACCGTTAGGGTGCATGTACCATTCCCGCGTCAAGCGACTCAACTGACGTTTGGCAAAGTCTGGGTCGATTGCCGCTAGTGGAATCACATGAAAAGCCAAATCCCAAGCGGCAAACCAAGGATATTCCCACTTATCTGGCATTGAAAGAATGTCATCGTTAAATAGATGAATCCACTCATGGTTTCTGCCATGCCTTCGTTCGGTTGGTGGTGTCGGATTTTTAGGATCGCCGTTCAGCCATTCATGGACTACATAGTAATAATACTGCTTGCTCCATAACATACCTGCAAACGCCTGTCGTTGGACGTTGCGTTCATCTTCTGAAATGGAGAATGGACAAATTCGATGATAAAATTCATCTGCTTCCAAAAGCCGAGCTTGCAAAATTTCGTCAAAATTAGCCTCAAAAGGCTGAATTAAACTCGGCGAATCGCTTAGGCGTAGCCGCACAATTTTAGTTTCGCCTGCTCCGATTGACAATGCATAATGAGCCGCACTTTTAGTACCAAGCCGATTTGGGTTGACGGCTTCTTTTCGACCTTCTACCAGATAATCGTTAATTCCATCTTTGACGTAGGGAGAAGCATTGCTCGCTCCAAATAATCTCTCAAAGTTAGTTTCATTATTTGTAAATAGCAGTTCTGTTTCCCCGTCACAGTACAGCCATCTATCTCCAAGCGTTGGATGGATGGCTTCAATAATACTGAGATCGGACTCGGATTTGACGGCTTTCAGAATCGGTTGTTCTTGGGGAGAATTCCAAGACCAGGTATTCCGAAACCAAAGTGTAGGCAATAGATGTAGCGTTTTTGCTTCCGCTCCTCGGTTAACGATACTGACTTGAATTAGAATATCTTCCGGTGAATCCTTAGCATATTCGACGAAAACATCAAAGTAGCGATCGTCAGCAAATATGCCTGTGTCGAGCAGTTCATACTCTAAATCCTGACGACTTCGACGTTGATTTTCCTCAACGAGTCGATCGTAAGGAAAAGCCTGTTGAGGATATTTATACAGGCATTTCATGTAGGAGTGCGTGGGGGTGTTATCCAAATAAAAGTAATATTCTTTGACATCTTCCCCATGATTGCCTTGATTTCCCGTGAGACCAAACATTCTCTCTTTGAGAATTGCATCTTCTCCGTTCCATAGGGCGATCGCAAAACAAAGGCGTTGATGGTTATCAGAAATCCCAGCAATTCCATCTTCTCCCCAGCGATAAGCGCGAGAGGAGGCACTATCGTGAGGAAAATAATCCCAAGCTTCCCCTGTCGCACTATAGTCTTCTCGCACGGTTCCCCACTGTCGTTCGCTTAAATAGGGTCCCCAACGTTGCCAGTGGGCGGTGCGATCGCGGACTTCTTGCAATCTTGCTTCTTCTCTGGTCATATCTTTCCTGCCTCAATGCTAGGGTTAATATTCATTGGCTAGCGATGACAACCTAGACAGTAACTACGACATGCAAAACTAGTAAACTATCCAAGATCTTCAGCAATGATTTTTTCTATATTGCGTTCTGCTAAAGCCGCAATAGTAAAGGAAGGATTTGTGATAGCTGTATAGCCAGGAATCATCGCTCCATCCATGACATAAAGACCTTTATACCCAGCGATGCGCCCGTAGCGATCGCAGGCTTTTCCTAGTGTTGCTCCTCCTAAAGGATGCCCAGAGATAGAATTTATAAATTCTGACGTAGGCTTACTGGTTGAGGTCGTATTTTTCTCATCAAGGATTTGAGCAGTTAACTTGACAGCATCTAACTGAGCATTGTCTTGAGTCCAGTTCAAGCGGACAGAATCAGTAGATGCGTTGTATGTAAATGTCCCTGTTTGTCGAGGTATACCTAAAGCTAGTAACTGTAGCGTACCATCAGCCGCATTTGCATCTGGAATATCCTCAAGAACAGTTGCACCAAGAGGGTTATCTAGGTGTTCCAGCACTACACATGCCGGTCCTCCCTTACCAGATACAGATGGTGACAAGTTGCTACGAGTTACAATCGCATCTCCATTACCTCCCCAATGTTTGCCAACTTCATCGTTCAATTTTGGTAACAAACCCGTTGCTTTAGACCTAACTAACAGCTTGGCAGTTCCAATAGAACCAGCTGCTAAAAATAAATAGCGACAAGTAAAAGACTTCTGAGCAATGACTGCTCCTGAAGTATCAATTTGAGTACATAAAACTCTGTATCCATATTCAGGTACTTCAGTAATATCCGTAGCTAGATGTAGAGTTAAAACATCTAACAATCCAGTTTGCTCTGCCTGAAATAGGTAGTTGCGATCTAAGCTATTTTTAGCCCCACTGTTAATACCGTACCAATGATTACCTATAATTGCAGAAGGTATCTTAGTTCCTTCTATTTCTTGGCGAATTATATTCCAATCTACTGCAAGATTATATGGATATGTAGCAAAGCCTGCTCTGTTTCCTTGTTCGATTAATAACCTAGCGCGATCGTAGTAAGGGCTTGCCAAAATATCATCAGGAATGCTAGCGGGTTGTAGGAGCGATCGCACGCGAGGATAATAAACTGCATCCAATTCATCATAGTCCACAACATCAGAAGCAAAAATACCACTGAATATTTCGCGCTTGGGTTGGTAAGTAATCGCGTTGTAAACTAACGATCCACCTCCAAAGCCAGCTCCATGCAAGATATTAATTCCATTTTCCTGAGAAAAGTCTAGCACTCCTGTAAACGGATCGACGGGGACTCCATTCCATGTCGTATTACTTAACCAGGCAGCTCGACCATCTATTTGTTGAAAAGTAGCAAAAGTATTTCCATCATCTCTAATGGGCCAGCGGAGTCCTCGCTCTATCATCAAAGTTCTAATCCCAGCTTGTGTCAAACGCAGAGCTGTAATAGCTCCGCCAAAACCGCTACCAAGAACTAGAGCTTCTACGGCTTCATCTGGAACATTTTTATCTTGGGCGCTCGCGCGATAAATACTAGCTAACGGGCTTATGGCAGCACCAGCAGAAATAAGTGCGGTAGTTTGCAGAAAGCGGCGACGGCTGCGAAACCTGTTCTTCATAGTTCCTCAATTTATGACGATCGAGTTATGAAATTTCTAAGCAAAGCGGCTAGTGGTTTCAAAGTTAACAATTTCTGTTTCGAGGAAAGTAACAACGCTGACTAGACTTGCGAAACATGTATTTTCTATACTACAAACATCAAACTTTTTAACTTTTTCAAAGATACATAGCCTTTGCTTTTGTTTGTCAAAGTATTTTTTTACCTAAACACACTGAAAATCCCAAACTCATCCGAAGTATATTTATCAATTTTTTTTTAGAAAAGAGACAAAAATTAGAATTAAGTTTGCATTATTTTGATTTCAACGCTCAATATTTTTTTTAATATTTTCTTAAGATTGTAAAACAAAATCCTTTATAGCTATTTTTAGATAGATGCGATCCGCAGCACTATAAAAAAACATATTCCAATTATTTTCTAAATTAGAATACATAAATTTTAATTTTATAGAATAATTGCTTCTCATTAAATAAACAAAACTCAAAACTTTTTGAAACAATTAAAATAAAGTCAAGTTCGTTTAGCAAATTATCTAGAAGCATTGAATCAGATTGTTGAAAAATACGAGTGCTTTCTAAAACGTTTCACAATCTATATTGGTTTTATTAACTTATTAATTTTTTCAGTAAATGGTTCTAAAAAAGTAGCTTGTATAACGTTAAGACCTCGATACTGAGTAGCTCCTAAAGAATACAAACTAGCTCCGAAAGTTCAACCATTGTGTTCTTACTTCGTGTTACATAAGCTTTTCAGTATCAAACATCGGCTAAAACTCAATAGTCTTTTGCACAACGCTGTAAGTATCGTGCCAAGATGCCGAAGCTTCAGCAAGCAAGCGATCGCAACTAAAGAATCGAGAAAAAAGCTATACTCGCCCATCCATTTTTTGCTTGCTATACAGCTAACAAAAACTTCAAACTAATCTGATGAAGTTAGTTCAAATGAATACTGCTTTAGAGGCAGCTTGGGCAAAATTCTAGGTTTTTACTGAGCCTTCAATTGCTGATTCTGCTCAGCAAATGTCGTAAAAAAATAGTCAGGAAGAGTAATGATTCTAACTACAGCTACACAGCAAGTTGAGCTAGCGAAGACTAAATACCAATTGGAGCCAGGATGCCAACATCCCTTGGGTGCAACGCCAAATTCTGAAGGAGTCAATTTTGCAATCTTTTCAGAACATGCCACCTCTGTAGAACTTTTGTTATTTGAGAATCATGACGATCTTGAACCCACACAGATTATTCAACTAAATCCAAGGATAAATAAAACCTTTCACTTCTGGCATGTCTATGTTAGAGGATTGAAACCATGCACGTACTATGCTTATCGGGTGAGTGGACCTCAGGACATACAAGCAGGACATCACTTTGATAGGAATAAGGTATTGCTCGATCCATATGCAAAGGGAAATACCAATGTGCTTTGGAGTCGCGTCGATGCTTTAGGGACAAAAGATAACATAGCTACCTCAATGCGTAGTGTAGTCGTTGATATATCGGACTATGACTGGGAAGGCGATCGCCCCCTTAACCGACCCATGAGTGAGACGATCGTTTATGAGCTTCATGTTGCAGGATTTACTAAGTCCCCTTCTTCTGGCTGTCAACACTGCGGTACTTTCTCTGGAATTGTCGAGAAGATTCCTTATCTAAAAGAGTTGGGGATCACGGCTGTTGAACTGATGCCAATTTTTGACTTTGATGAAAAAAATATTTTTCGAGAGGTTGACGGTAAGCCACTAAGAGACTACTGGGGATACAATCCACATAGCTACTTTGCACCTGAAGGTTCATATTGTACCTCGCCAGAAATAGGCAGCCAGATCCGAGAATTTCGAGATCTGGTTAAGGCACTGCACAAAGCAGGGATTGAGGTGATCTTGGATGTAGTCTTTAACCACACGGACGAGGGCAACCATGACGGTCCTACGATTAACTTTAAAGGACTTGACAATAGCATTTACTATCACCTAGTACCGTTCAACAAGTATTACTACATGGACTATTCTGGGTGCGGAAATACTGTTAACTGTAACCATCCTATGGTGGAAAAGTTAATTGTAGATTGCCTGGAATTTTGGGTGAAGGAAATGCACGTTGATGGTTTTCGATTTGACGAAGGCTCTATCCTCGCCAGAGGTCAAGATGGAGTACCTTTAATTCATCCACCAGTCATATGGCACATTGAAACATCTGAAATCTTAGCCGATACCAAAATTATTGCAGAAGCATGGGATGCTGCTGGGCTTTATCAAATTGGCTACTTCCCTGGTTATCGATGGGCAGAATGGAATGGACGCTACCGAGATGATATCCGACGCTTTGTCAAGGGAGATTCAGGATTAGCGGGATCTGCTGCTTGGCGAATTGCTGGCAGCGCCGATCTCTATCAAGCTAGTGGGCATCTACCAATTAATAGCGTTAATTTCATCACTTGCCATGATGGGTTCACTCTCAATGATTTAGTTTCTTACAACAATAAACACAATGAAGCTAATGGCGAAGGTAATCGCGATGGCATTAATGATAATTTGAGCTGGAATTGTGGTATTGAAGGGGAAACTGAAGATAGAGAAATTGATGCATTGCGTCGGCAGCAAATTAAAAACTTTGCAGCTATTCTTCTACTGTCGCAGGGCGTACCAATGATTGTGGCTGGCGATGAAGTCAGGCGTACTCAACAAGGTAATAATAATGCCTACTGTCAAGATAGTGATATTAGTTGGTTTGACTGGAGTTTGGTGGAGAAGAATGCTGATATATTCAGGTTCTTTAAGCTGGCGATCGAGTTCCGTAAATGCTATTGTCAATCTGCTTTACGCCGTTCCCAGTTCTTCAGTGGCGATGTCAATGAGCGTGGTTTAGCAGATATGTCTTGGCACGGCACAAAGTTGTTCAATCCAGGATGGTACGATCCTCATTCTAGAGTTCTTGCCTTGACTTTAGGCGGTTTTGAAGGAGAAGCAGATATTCATATCATGTTCAATATGTACTGGGATGCTCTAGAATTTGAAACTCCCTCAATTCAGGGTAGGAATTGGTACAAAGTCATTGATACTGCGGAACCTTCCCCGATGGACATTATGGAGTCAGGGAAAGAAATTTTGGTTTCAGGCAATGTTTGCCCTGTCAAAGAGCGTAGTGTCGTCGTTCTCATTTCTAAATAGTTAGTAGAACATCAATTTCCCTCAATGGAGATATTCAATGAGTAATATGGGTTTTTCATTTTCGGACTTGCTTGCTGGATACGTGACAGAATTCGACTCAAGCAGAAACACTTTTAATCTGAAAACTTCTGATGGTAGAAATTTTGAGGTAGTCTTGACCTCAACAACTTACGCAGAAATGGTACGCAATCTGGGAGAACCATATTATGACTGTACTAGCCAAATGCAGTCAATGCTTATCCCCGATCGCTATCTTTTTGCCTATGGCATCTTCTATCCTGAAGCAGATCGGAATAAGTTTGAAGCCAAACACGTTGTCTTTCTGGGTCGGACAGAAAACGAGTATCTGTTTGAAAGACCGGACTGGTGGGTAAAACAGATCCGAAGTCTTGCCAATTTTTATCTGAAGGCACAGTTTGAAGATGGTGAAATCGACTATCGGAAATATCGTACTGGAATCGGTTTAGTGGGTTCCAAAGAAGATTCCAATCGTCAGGAAACTGATACCATTTCTCGCCTAGTTTACGGTTTCGCCACAGCATACATGATGACTGGTGACGATCGCTACCTAGAAGCGGCGGAAAAAGGTACTGAATATCTGCGCGAACACATGCGTTTTCTCGATGAAGGCGAAGAAATCTGCTACTGGTATCATGGTGTTGATGTGAAGCCAGATGGTAGCGAACAGAAAATATTTGCCTCAGAATTTGGGGATGATTATGATGCGCTGCCAGCATACGAGCAAATTTATGCGTTAGCTGGTCCCACCCAGACTTATCGGGTGACAGGTGACTCACGCATCATGAACGACATTGAATTAACTGTCAATTTATTTAACCGCTATCTCTTAGACAAAACAGACAAAGGCGGCTTTTTCTCTCACATCGATCCTATTACCCTCAGCCCTCATGCCGAGACTTTAGGGAGAAACCGCGCTAAAAAGAACTGGAATTCAGTTGGCGATCATGCTCCAGCCTATTTGATCAACCTTTGGTTAGCAACTGGCGAAGACAAATACGCCGACTTCCTTGAGTATACGTTTGACACCATTGAGAAACGTTTCCCAGATTTCGACAATAGCCCATTTGTGCAAGAGCGTTTCTATGAAGATTGGAGTCACGACACGACGTGGGGTTGGCAGCAGAACCGAGCAGTGGTGGGTCATAACCTCAAAATTGCTTGGAATCTGATGCGAATGAACCACTTGAAACCAAAAGAACGGTATACCACTCTAGCCGAAGAAATTGCCGAAATTATGCCAGATGTTGGTAGCGATCGCCAACGTGGAGGCTGGTATGATGTCGTAGAGCGCAATTTGGAACCAGGACAAGAAGCACACCGCTTCGTCTGGCACGATCGCAAGGCTTGGTGGCAGCAAGAGCAAGCTATTTTAGCTTACTTAATCCTAGCTGGTTCCCTTGGTAATACTGAGTATCGACGTTTAGCACGGGAGTCAGCAGCTTTCTATAATGCTTGGTTCCTCGATAACCAGTCTGGTGGTGTCTACTTTAATGTCTTGGCAAACGGAATTCCTTATCTAATGGGGACTGAGCGTGGCAAAGGTAGCCATTCAATGAGCGGCTACCACTCGTTCGAGTTAGCTTACTTGGCTGCGGTCTACACAAATTTGCTAATTACGAAACAGCCAATGGACTTATACTTTAAGCCTAGACCAGGAGCATTCAAAGACAACCTCCTGCGAGTTGCACCGGATATTCTGCCACCAGGTAGCGTGCGGATTGGTGAAGTATGGATCGACGACCGATCGTATACTGATTTTGATGCCAACCAACTGACTGTCAAACTGCCTGACACTCGCGACCAAGTGAGAGTAAGAGTCAGAATTCTGCCGATTCAGGTTTTCTTTGATGCCGCTTTACTGGAAGTCGCTGATGGAACTGCCAAGATTTCATTAACTGGCTTACTAGATGCAAATGCAATACCAATTCTAGAAGCAGAGTTAGAAAAGGTACAAACACAGCCACTCAAACGCCTCGTCTTTCTGTTACAAGACTTAAAGTGTATCTCTAGTGCTGGACTGCGTTTTCTGATTTTCACAAAGCAAAAGCTAGGTTCTGACGTGCAAATTCATGTAGTTGGCGCGCAGGAAAATGTGAAGAATTACCTCAAGATGAGTTCATTCTGTCAAGGCATTACTTTGTCAAATCGGTATGATGTGACTGAAACAGCCAACGTGTATTTAGTTCCCTAAGAATAACTACCCATCTGTATGACGAAAAACCCTGACACCAAATAATTTCTGAGTTAGTGCTTGGTTTTTGGTAAACCAGATTTTGCAGGTGTTTTCCTGCCTGTTGTCATACCATTACGATAATGTGTGGGAACATTTGACCAAGCAGGGACACTTGCATCAAAAATTTCGCTGTTGGTCGCAACGCGACTAGGTTATGAAGGAGTAACTGTGGCTAATCCTGTTCTGTTAACTTTAGACGACGATCCAGGAGTTTTGCGAGTGATCGAGCGCGATCTCCGACGCGAGTATGGTAGCCGATTCCGAGTCATGCGATCGGAATCGGGTTTAACAGCTCTGAAGGCACTGCAACAAGTTAAGTTACGCAGGGAAATGGTAGCACTATTCTTAGTAGATCAGCGGATGCCAGAGATCGCAGGGGTAGAGTTTCTCGCACAGGCGATGGAACTTTTTCCAGATGCAAAGCGGGTCTTGCTAACTGCATATGCGGATACTGATGCTGCCATCCGCGCCATCAACACAGCAAAGATTGATTACTACCTTCTCAAGCCGTGGGACCCGCCACATGAAAAACTATATCCCGTGCTGGACGATTTACTAGATGATTGGATTTCGTCTTGTCGTCCGCCCTTTGAAGGTTTGCGAATTGTTGATTCGCGTTGGTCGCCCCATCTGCATCAAATCAAAGATTTTTTGGCTCGCAATCACGTACCTTATCAATGGCTGGACATTGAGGCAGAAGAAGAGGCACGCCAATGGGCTAACTACACCGAATCTGGTGCAGCAAATTTACCACTGGTATTATTTCCCGATGGTTCTCACTTAATACAACCGACAAATACGCAAATTGCCAAGAAACTTGGATTGCGAACCCATGCCCAAATGCCATTCTACGACTTAGCGATCGTCGGCGCTGGTCCAGCTGGTTTAGCAGCAGCAGTCTACGGAGCGTCTGAGGGATTGCGAACCGTGTTAATTGAAAAAGAAGCCCCAGGCGGGCAAGCAGGAACGAGTTCTCGTATTGAGAACTACTTGGGCTTTCCTGTTGGATTGAGTGGAGCAGATCTAGCCCGACGCGCAGTAACTCAAGCCAAACGGTTCGGCGTAGAGATTCTCTCGCCACAAGAGGTGACTGGTGTTCGAGTCGCCGATCCCTATCGTATTTTGACACTAAGCGATGGCACAGAGGTTTGCTGTCATGCAATGCTTATTGCTACTGGTATCTCGTATCGCAGACTTAATATACCTGGGATCGAGAATCTGATTGGAGCTGGCGTATATACTGGGGCAGCAATGACTGAAGCACTCTCTTGCTTAAATCAAGAGATTTACATCGTTGGCGGGGCTAACTCAGCCGGACAAGCAGCGGTCTATCTTGCTAAATACGCTAGCCGTGTGAGAATGCTGGTGCGCGGCGATTCTCTCGCTAAAAGCATGTCCCAATATTTAATCGACCAGATTTCAGCAACAGAGAACATTGAAGTTAGGGTACGCTCTAGCATCGTCCAGGTTCATGGTGAAAACTGTTTGGAGGCAATTACGATTGTTGATGCCCAGACAGGCGAAAAGCAATCTGTTCCTACAAACTTACTCTTTGTCATGATTGGTGCTAAACCGCGTACAGATTGGTTAGATGGCATCGTGGCAAGAGACGAACAAGGTTTTATCCTGACTGGAGCAAGTTTAAACCGTAATGGACGCTGCATCAAAAGCTGGACGCTCGATCGCGAGCCTTTTTTGCTCGAAAGTAGCGTACCTGGCATCTTTGTGGCTGGAGATGTGCGTCACGGTTCGGTGAAGCGCATTGCTTCAGGGGTAGGAGAAGGTTCGATTGCCGTTCAGTTCATTCATCAATACCTGAGTAAGATGTAATTATGCTTGATGCCTTAAGACAAACATCGCTCTTTGCAGAACTTACAGATGAGCAATTGCAATGGTTAGCCGAACACGGTAGCCTGATTCAGCTAGCCACTGGAGAGTATCTAGCGCTTGAAGGAGAGCCGCCGAAAAATTTCTACGTGCTTGTGGAAGGCGAAATACAACTGACAAAAAAAGTTGGTGATATAGAAAGGCATATGATGACCTTTGGACCAGGAACGTATACAGGTCACGAGTTAATTTTATTAGATATGCCTTACTTTGCTAGCGGACGGGCTACAAAAGCTAGTCGCGTGTTGAAATGGGACACACATGCTTTCTGGCAAATGCTAACCAGATGTCCTTCGATTACACGCGATCTGCTGGTCATAACAGCCCAGCGGACGCAAATCTTGGAAACAACATCACGACACCACGAAAAGCTGCTTGCACTAGGTACTATGGCAGCTGGTCTTGCCCATGAACTTAATAATCCAGCAGCAGCGGTCAGTCGAGGTGCGAAGCACATGCACGAATTATTCCAAGAATTGCTCTTACTGGCACTCAGTCTGAACCAACAGCAGATGACAAGCACGCAAATGGCTTTTCTAGCAAATATTCTGCAAGACGCGATCGCGCGTGCCGCAACACCACTACAGTTAGATCTGCTCGTGCAAAGCGATCGGGAGGATGAGATCGCTATCTGGCTTGAGGCAAACGGCGTTGAAGATAGCTGGAATCTCGCCCCTACTCTGGCAGTAGCAGGACTGGATACAGAATGGCTAGATGTTGTCATAGAACATGTGCCTACTCAATCCTTAGGTAAAGTACTGAGCTGGATCGAGGCAACGCTGACTGGACTGGGGTTATTAGACGAAATTGAGCAGAGCGCAGGACGCATTTCCGAGCTAGTTAAAGCAGTCAAAGAGTATTCGTATATGGATCGAGCGCCAATGCAGGATTTAGACGTACATCAGGGAATTGAAAGTACGTTGATTATACTAGGTCACAAACTTAAGGGCGGTGTAGCTGTGTCGCGCGAGTACGATCGCAGCCTGCCTACTATTTGCGCTTATGGAAGTGAGTTGAACCAAGTTTGGACTAACTTGATCGACAATGCGATCGATGCAATGGGCGGACGCGGACAAATCTGGATTCGCACAGCGCGAGACAATAACGATTTGCTCGTAGAGATTGCTGACAATGGTCCAGGCATTCCGCCAGACATTCAAGGGCGTATCTTCGAGCCATTTTTTACTACCAAGGGTGTGGGTCAAGGAACTGGCTTAGGTTTGGTTATTAGCTATCGAATTATAGAGAAACACACAGGTGACATCCGCTTTCATTCCGAGCCAGGAAATACTTGCTTTCACATTCGCCTGCCGATCGCTCCGTGTCAAGTGCGAAATCGTCAGGAAAGCTCAAGTACTCCACTTTCATCAATCTTAGTGAGTGGCGAGATAGGCTAAAAAGTTAGCTGCGCGGTGATTCTGTATGCGTGGCTACTTTCGATATAGTTAATGCTACTACCTTTTCATATGGATATTAATATA
>NZ_JBOFLP010000360.1:0-26646 GCF_051657925.1 Chroococcidiopsis sp. | reverse complement strand
GGGGTTTAATTAATGGGATGGAGTTAGCTGCCGAAAGCGAAATTACAGCAGCGGATGTCGTGAAAGCGGCGCTCGCTGAAGGTTTGTTACTCGTTCCGGCAGGACCAAAAGTGCTTCGCTTCGTGCCACCCTTGATTGTGACAGCCGCAGAAGTGGACGCAGCCTTACAAATTGTCGAACGAGCGATCGCTACTGTAAACGTATAGAAGCGGTTGCCAGACAGCAGAAAAAAAGCAAAATTTTTGCTTGACTGCTGCACGAAAGGGTGGTGTACTGTTTCAAGAGAGTAGGGGAAAATAGAGAGTCGCGGAGCAAGACAAGTCACAAGTCACAATCCATCAACTCTCGCTACTCCCTGCTCCCTGCTCCCTGCTCCCTCTTACAAGGTGACCATCGCCATGACTGCCTTCATTCCTTTTGATAACACGGTTGAATTCCTCACTGCTATCTATTTTGGTTCTGTGTTTGCGATTATGGCTGTTTCTCAGTTTTGTTTAGCAGCGATTGAAACTGTTGAGGAATCGAGTAAGTAAAAAGTTATTGCCTCAAAAACTTATTGCCTCGAAAACTTGTTATCTAAAAAAATTAGTATTTTAGTTCATCCCACTTCGCACGATTTGGGCTACTAAGCAAAGTTTATTCCATTCGCTAGTAATTTGATTTAACTTGCGGTTGAGACTGTAGGCGATCGCATCTAAATTTTTGCCAGACTTTCTTAACTCTACAACCTGGCGCTGCCTCGGGGTTAGTTGCTCCCAAAATTCCTGCCATTGCTTAGGTGTCAAACCGAAACTGTGTTCTTCTAAACTCGTTCCCAGCCAATGACCCACTAGTTCTGGATGATGTTTTAATCCAAATACTTTCACGGCATGGTAGACAATTTTTTCCCGCAGTCGATAGACTTCTTTGACTGATAAATTTAACTGTTGGGCGATCGCTTCTTGAGACCTACCTTGCAAGTATAGTTCTAACCATTGCGCGGCAGTTTCTCCCAAATTGTTAGTTAAATAGTTGCTAAATTCCGATTGCACGAGATGTCTTGCTGCGTACTGTTCGGCTTGGTTTTGACTGTCTTGATACACGCTGACCGATCGCACGTCGATCGCGCTCCAAGTGCGATCGCTATCATCAGAAAGGAATTCGTCAGACAGTAGTTTGAGAATTCTGCGTTCTGGAACTTGTGTGACTCCTCCCATCTGCGTCCGGCGAAGAAAATTGACAAAGCGATGCACAATTAAAGGTCGATTGTGAATCGGGCGCAAACAATATTCTTCTACAGTAGTTAATAGCAAGGCAGTTCGCAGTCTCATATCGTCAGTACACGCCGCAATCCAAGCTGTTTGTTGTTGCAAATAGCGATCGCGCTGCAATAAATCTTGGATAATTTCTTGCAAAACATCAACGACTGCCCGACGGCGATCGCTACCCAAAGCAACGAGGGCGTGAATTTTATTTCGCAGTAGTACTAAACTGCACAAACGTATTGTCAAGCGGTGATATGCCTGCTGAGGTGAAACCCCTAAATATCGCTGTTTGAGGATGCGAAAGCGGTATTCCATAGCTTGCTGTGCTATAGATAACTGAAGAGAATTGTACGCTTGATAGCGTTCTGTATCTTCGCCAATCAGCCAACGGACTATGCTTTCTCGGGCAGTATCGCTTTGCGCCGGACATTCTTGAGTGAGACGCAAACGCCATTCTTGGGAAATTTCCGCCGCTGTAGCTAGATGGCGATCGCGCTCCGCCACGTTTACTTGTATAGTTTGCATATCACCCTGCCGTGTGTTGAACTATCTTCTTAAATAGCGAGCGATGGGGAAATTTATGCAGGGATTGGAGTAGTTCACATGTCAACAAAACGCATCTTAGTCATTGATGATGAAGAATTAATTCAAGAAGTCATCCAAGGTAGCTTAGAGGATGTGGGTGGTTGGGAAGTTTTGCTTGCCAGATCGGGACGTGAAGGTTTGTTAATTGCCGCGTCTCAACCCCTAGATGCAATTTTGCTTGATGTCTCGATGCCAGAGATGGACGGAGTAGAAACCTTACAAAAACTGCGATCGCAGCCGGATACTCAAGCTATTCCGGTAATTTTTTTGACTGCCAAGGTACAGCCTGCGGACAAGGCTCATTTTTCCCAATTAGGCGTTACAGGCATGATTGCTAAGCCTTTCGATCCGATGACGCTGACAGCAGAGATAGTGGAAATTATGGACTGGCAACTATAGAGTGTAATTTTGTAAACTTCAAAACTTCTTCAAATCTCCTTTCTATAGTGGAGCCATTCGTCTGTCAGTAGCATGAGAATTGAAGCGCTTTATCTTGGCTGCAATTCTTAAATCAACTTTTAATAAATTCAAAACATTTACAGCCTTTTGCTGTAAATGCCTTATAACTAGACGACTTAATCGAATGAAAACGCAAGCAGTTCAGATAATGAAACGAACCAGCAGCACACGAATTTTGGCGATCGATGATGAGCCGATTATCCTTGAAATCGTGCAAGGCTGCTTGGAAGATTTAGCAGGATGGGACGTTCTCATCGCTAAGTCAGGAGAGGAGGGACTCAGAAAAGCCATTGAGGAAAAACCAGACGCGATCGTGTTGGACATGATGATGCCAGAAATGGATGGATTGGGATTTCTCCGCCGACTGAGAAGCGATAGTAAAATCCAATCTATTCCAGTCATTCTGTTAACAGTTGAGGAAGAGTTTACCGATCGACGCTGGAGATCTGTCTTAAACTTAGCGGCTGTATTAACTAAGCCTTTCGATCCATACCAACTCATAGAGCAAATTAGCACTGCTATAGATCGGAATGAAGAGAATTAGCAAGATCGCATTTCTGCGTTAAGCATCAAGACTCAGCGATGAGAAATAGCTTCTACATCAGCCAAGTTTACCAGCGTTAGATCTTGGAGATCCACCAACCCCCGATGAATTGGAGGCTTACAATTCCCCCTGTTTTCAGCAAGTTGGAATTCCTCCTTTAGAAGGGAGGGGGGATCGAGATCTAAAAATACAATTGCGTAACTCCTAAGATTTTTTCTGTGTGGTTCAGAACTTACAGTACGCCGATTGGCAGGGCGCACAGATGTACGCTTTAATGTAACGGATTTTAACCAAATATTGCCTTGCGTAAACATTTGAACGCTCTTCAAATATTCTTCAAATCTTCTTCATACGCTGAAACCATCAACCTCCAAGAATCACACTTACAAATAGCAGTGGAAACCAATATGAAATTAAGCACGCCTAGCTGCCTTTGCTGTTCGCACCAACTTCTACGCCACGTTCGCAAGCAGCAAATAGTTTGGTTTTGTTGCCAGTGTCGGCAAGAAATGCCTGCGGCAACTTATATGACAACTCATACTATCTCTTATAAAAATAATTCACTTGCCTTAAGTGTTGGCGCAAGTTAACACTATAAGCGCGATCGCCGCAAACAGCTAATGCCCAATAAGTCAATGTTAATAAACAGCAAGTTTAAGATAACTGGAAATAACACTGATTAATGTCTTACCAGGTTATTTCCTCAACGAATGCATTTATGAAGGTACAAACACTATCATCTATCGTGCCTTAAAACAGTCAGATTTTTCTACATTTATTATTAGAACGAATAAAGCTGAGTACCCTTCTCTTGATGAAGTAACTCGCTTACGTCATGAGTATAAAATCCTCAAAAATCTGTCAAAAGTAAAAGGAATTGTCAAAGCTTATAGCTTAGAGAACGATCGCATATATTTAGCGCGAAACATCTGGACTGTAACTTCAGCAAGTAGATAGTCCATTGTCTATTGCGGGATAGGTATTTTGCCTATCCCTAGACAAGTGAATATTAAGTTTTTTAAAGCTCAATCTTCAGATCTTCTTCAAATCTTTTTTGTAAGCTTTAATAGTTATCTCTAATACCTAACCTGCATTTTATAATGCGAGCCTCCAGTTCAGGGGGCTTTTTTTTAGGCAAGCTTCAAATAGCGTCGTCAACTAGACGAAGGGAAATTGGATTTTTTCTAAGGAATAAACTTCTTTAATATCTCATAAGTATCTTCAATTATTCCCAGAGCTACATTTAAACCTACATTAGTGGCTTCTACGCCCTCAGTCATGGTATCTTTAGCAGTCTCAGCTGTATCACCACTTTTATCAACAAAGCCGCTCAGTTTATCCATCATTTTTTCTAGATCTTTTGCCGTATCCATCAGTTTATCAAAGACTTCTTCTTGAGTTTCTTTATATTTAGAGATTGCATCTTCAGTTGTATCTGATGTCGATTCTTGCAAATCTTTGCTTTTCTCAGTTAGTTGCTCTATTACATCCTCAACCTGAGTTGCAAATTCGCTGACTAATTCGGCAATTGCTGGAGCAGATTCATCTTTAATATGCGATTCAAACTCTGAAGCTCGTTCTTCTAAATCAGATTGGTGACTCTCTAGGCGATCGGATACATCATTTTGGAGAAAGTCTTCCTGCTCTGAAAACTGTTCCTCTAACTCTGTGGCAACTTCCTCTAGTTTTTCTTGAAGAGATTTAAAAACTTCTTCTACTCCCTCTAAAGTCGATTCTAGCTCGGATTTAGTCGAGTCTAAGTCTTCACCAAACGAACTAATTTCTGTTTTGGTAGCTTCGTTTTCTTCGTTAGTTTCATTTTGCCAAGTTTCTACATTTTCCTTGAGCTGAGTGACTTCTTGACTGAGCGATTCAGCTTCTTCGCTCAAATCTTCCTTAGCGCTATTAATTCGTTCTAATAAAGATTGAGCGCGATCGCTTAATGTCTGCCAGTGGCTATCCATTTGTTCGGAAACCTGGGCAATTTGTTCTCGCAAGCCTGTTAATTCTGACTGTGCTTGCTCGGCTTCACCTAATAATTCTGTCAGTTTAGTTACTGTTTCTATTGCAGTTGTTTCAAAATCAGCCACGATTTACCTCGATTATAGTTTTAATATAGTTTCACCCAATTACTTTAGCCAAAATCTATTCCCAGGCTTTCGGCTACATCTTTCACAGCTTCAACTCCGTCTTTAAGCGGATCGATAAACTCATCAAGCTGGTCGAATAATGGCTTTAATGCTTTACGAGCAATAGAAGCATCTTCGCTAGAACCAAAAATCTTCTGACTCATCTTTTCTACAGAATCTGTCACGTTTTTAACGGCTTCTGTAATTAATTCTTTCAGTTCTGCTTGAATTTTTTCTTGAGCTTGATTTAATAGATCGTCCGTTTCACCTTTGACAGTTTGCGTACTTAAGTTATTTAAATTAGTAGTAAATTCTTGATGTAAGTCAAGAAAAGTATCTGCCATAACTTGAATCTTTTCGCCAACTTCTCCTTGTGACTTCTCCATATCTTCAGTAAATTGCTCGATCTGTTCGCTAAGAGCAGATTTTAATTCTTCTAGCTTTTCTTGGAAAGTTTCTACTTCTTTACTGGTTGCTTCTACAGCAGAAGTTAATTTGTCTTGACCGGATTGAATTTTTTCTTGAGCTTGTGTTAGCGTGTTTTGAGTTGCTTCACCCGTACTTTCAGTTGTAGAACTACTTTCATCCAAATGTTCTTTGAGTTCTGAAATTTTGCCTTGAGTCGTTTCAATTTCGCTACTGAGTTGTCCTTGAGCCTCAGAGATAAATTCGGTTAAAGATTCAACTCCACTTTCAAGTTCGGCAATTTCGCTTTCAAGTTGAGATTGATGCTCTGTAGCTTCCTCTTTTAATTCGGTTAGTGCAGTTTGAATTTGTTCGAGAATTTCCGCAATCTGCTCTTGCTTTTCTTCAATATTGCTAACCAGGCGATCGGCTTCTGCTTGGACTTCCGATGATAGTTGTACTAAACCATCTAGTTTTTCAGGAAATACACTCGCCATTTGAGATAAAGATGCCAGGGTTTGTCCTAATTGTTCGTTCATATTTTAGACTTTCAATAGTTGAGACGCGATCGATGAGTTGAAAACAGCGTTAGAATATATCGACACAATCCAAAACTGCTTTGATCGCTCCGGTAGCAACCTTGGCAGCAGCTAACGCTGGTAAGATAGGACTCAGCGCACCTGTTACAGACGAACCTGTTGTCATCATCATGATGTTTTCCGCTACTTCTTCAATCATTCCTTCTACAACTTCCTGAATCGCATTCTCAAAGGATTCTTGTAGCTCGTTCTTGAGGTTATCTTCTACGTGTTCGCTAGTATTTTCTAGAATTTCGGTCAATCGTTCTTTGAGTTCGTCAGCAAATTCAGTAACTTGTTCGTTAAAATCTCCAAAAGATTCGCTGAAATTATTTTCTAATTCCTCAAAACCAGAGGTGATTTTGTCTAGCTGCTCTCCGGTGAGTTTATCGCTGTATTCGCTAAAAGCTTTTTCAAGATTAGAAGTTTGAGTATCGCTTATCTCATTTACTACTTCTTCAAATTTTGATTCCAACTCACTTTGGAATGCTTCAATCTGTTCCTGAAGTTCTTCGATCGCCTCAGTTAAACTATCAAAGTTTTCCTGAGCTTCTGTTTGACCTTCGCCTACAGAGTCTTCAGTATTAGAAATTGTATCTTCTAAACTCTTAAACGCTTCTTTTAATTCTTCTAAACTTGATTCTAACTCTGATTTATTCTCGTTAATTTCTGATTCAAAATTAGTCTGAGCTTCTTCTACAGATTGAGTAACTTCATCTAATTTTCCTTGAATGCCTGTCATTGCTTGTTGCAAAGCATCGAGTTCGGCTTTCGTTTCTGCTTCGGAACTATTAAATTCCTCTAAAGCCGTCTGCAAAGATTCTGCTAAAGTTTCAATATTTGTACTAACACTTTCGGCAGATTCATCTAAAGTTTCAGTTTCAGTTTCTAGCTCGGAACAAACTTCTTCCATCTGCGTACAAGCCGTTTCGAGAATACCTAATAGTTCCTCTAGCTTCTCACTAGCTTCATCAACGTCACGCCCAAAATCTAGAACTTGTGCCATGCTGTATTATCCTTGTTTTGAATTTAGCCAAAATAAAAGTTATCGACTAGCCTAAGATTTTATCGACCATATCTAGAACTGGTTCGATTTTTTCGACAATATCAGTGACTTCACCAACCTTGTCCAAAATCTCATCTATTTTGCCATCTAATGCATCGTTTACCTCATCTCCTGCATCTTGCAAATGCGATGTGGCTTCGGTAATTTTCTCGGCTGAACTCGTTAGTTCACCCATAACTTCTTCGACAAACTTTTGCGTCATTGCTGATAATATGTCCTGAGAAGTTGAATCTAAGCTACTCTCAACTGCACTGATTTTGTCTTTTTTCTCGTTAGCTACGTCAGTGAAGTCACTTGTTAGTGATTCGAGCTGATTTTGTAGTTTTTCTGTCAAAGCTGCAAAGTCTTCTAAAACAGAGGATTTGCGATCGCCAAAACGACTTTCTGCATCCTCAACTTTGCCGTGAAACTGCTCGATCTGCTCTTTTGCTGTTGCTAAATGCTTCTCTGCTTCTTGCTCGACTTCCTCCACGAGCTTCGATAGCTCTTCAAAACCCGATTTGGTTGTCTCGGTTTCCTGCTCCACTTCCGAAAGCATTTCTTCCTTCCGGTTCTTTAACTCTTCTAGTTGTTCGCCAATCTGCTCGATTTTTGCTTCTGTTTGAGATTGCAGTTCGCCTACCTTTTGCTGTAAATTGCTGAAGCCCTGCTTAGCAGCTTCCATTTCGCTCTCTAAGTTTTGTTCGGCAGCTTCTAGTTCGTCACTGAGAGCATCAAACTTAGTAAATGCTTCCTCAGCGATGGAAGCGAGATTAGCCGCTAAATTGGTGGCAAATTCTAAAATTTGAGTGACTTGCTCGCTAGCTTGTTCTGCCGATTGAGTCAGTACTTGCGATCTTTGTTCGCACCGATCTAGTAAGTCGTTAATGTTATCTGCCATTTTTGCTCAAGCCTTGAGTTGACGTGAATTTTTGATAGAGCGATTTGTTTATGTAATTTTCAGCACTAAAGTTTTACAGCGATCGCGATCGCTGTATGCCAGTAGCAAATGTTGATAGGTGTGTCAGTAATAACGCTTTATAGCGATCCACATCTGTTACAGCAGATTCCGTAATCGAGCGAAAAAACTCGTTGAGAGGTGCTGCACCTTGAGTGAAATCTAGATACCCATACAAAAACTGTCGCATGAGTCTAAAAATTTTCTCTCAATGCGATCGCTCATTGCCCTACTGATTTATTCGGTTGTATTTGATTGTATTCAATTATGATGTATACAATTTTCCTAACATTTATAAAACTCAGTAGATATACTGAAATTTAAGCTTCAAAATACTATTAAAATACGAAAATATTATAGATAGTACAGCTAGCAACAATAATTTAAGATTTGATTTCAGCATAGCCATAGCTCAAGAAAATAAATCTAAAATAAAAACTAAAAAACGGAAGAAATGCCCGTTTACTTGCTAAAGCATCGCTTCCGAATAATACTTATACTATTAGTAATTTTTTGTTAGTAATAATTGACTAGTCTATAGCAGTCTTATTTGAGGTGTGGAATTCAGGCTTGTGGTGGACATTGCCCACCCCCTACTGGAAATGACAAAAAAAAGGGGTTAACCCCTTTTAAATCTGGTTAACCCGCAAGCTTGGGAACGCGCAGAGAACTTATTTTTGCACGACCAATTTGACATTGGCATTTTGCAGACCGCGCTGCTTGACTTCTGCCAAGGTCTTATTTACTGCATACTTTTGGTTGATGGAGTTGATTAACTCGGTTTGGTTGTGCTTCTTAGCAACACCCCACAGGTCAGCGATTAGATCGAAAGAACCATCGCTGTTGCGAGACCAACCCAGATCGTATTCGCCTTCTAGAACTGCTACGATGTCAGAGCGAACGCGCTGACCGTTGTAACCACGGACATCAGCTTCGGTCTTAACATTAATTCCTAAGTCGCGCAGAGAAGTCTTGAGGATTTCTGCATCGGTGATTTTTGTACGCAGAGTGCTAAAGTGAGACATTTGGGATTCCTCCTAAAGGATAGTAACGATAAACGACAACGGTTTAGCTTAGTTAATGTCGCCGCAGTCTTGGGATGGGATATGCGGCTTAGGTAATCTACTAGCTGGGCGGCTAGCCTTTCCCCCTGTGAACGTAGGAGAAAGCTTTTTAAAACTCCATGCGCTGATACTCAGCTACGGAGGATGCTGCGGGTCTAGCACGCTGTCTTGCCCAATCTCTCAGAGCCGTTACTTGCTCGGTCATTGTCCGAGAGAGTGGTAGCGTTGCTTTAATTGCAGCAATAATATCTAGTTGGGTAAACTCTCGATCTTGAGCAAAAGCATCGTACATCGCGGCGATTAATGCTTGCTCGATCTCTGCACCAGAGAAACCGTCAGCAATTTTTGCTAGCTGATCGAGGTCGAAGCGGGATAGATCGCGTTTGCGCTTGAGCAGGTGAATGCTGAATATATCTTTGCGCTCCTCTGCAGTTGGCAGATCGACAAAGAATATTTCGTCAAATCTTCCCTTACGTAAAAACTCCCCAGGCAGCCTTTCTACGCGGTTGGCTGTTGCCATCACGAATACAGGAGAAGTTTTCTCTTGCATCCAGGTCAGGAAAGATCCGAAGATGCGGCTAGACGTACCACCATCAGAATCGGCTGAACCTGCTGTACCTGCAAAGGCTTTATCTAACTCATCAATAAATAAAATTGTCGGCGAAATCGATTCGGCGGTTTTGAGGGCGTTGCGTAGGTTAGCCTCAGAGCGACCTACCATCGAGCCGTCATAAACTCGCCCCATATCTAATCTCAACAGGGGCAGACCCCACAAGCGAGATGTCGTTTTAGCGATCAAAGATTTACCACACCCAGGAACCCCTAAAATTAGCATTCCCTTCGGCTGAGGCAGACCGTATTCTCTCGCTCTTTCAGTAAAAGCATTGGAGCGTTGTTTGAGCCAGCGTTTTAGTTCTTCTAAACCACCAACGGCATCGATTGTGGCATCCTCTTCAATGTATTCTAAAATGCCGTTGCGCCGGATTAATTGCTTTTTCTCGGATAAGACGACTTCTACTTCATTTTCTGATAGTTGCCCCGCTGTTACCTGAGCTTTGCGGTAGACTTTTTCTGACTCATCTCGCGTTAAGCCTAAAGCTGCTTTTAATAATTTCTCTCTGGCATCTGTTGTCAGCCGTCGTCCGCGATTTTGCTCTAACTGCCGCTCTAATACTTGGTTCAATTCTGCCAAATCGGGTAGCGGGAAGTCTAGTACGACAACTTCTTTCTCTAACTCGATTGGAACCTGCTGCATCGGAGACATCAGAACAATCGTCTTCTGCGTGCCTTTAAAGCTGGCGATCGCATCTCGCAGCCATCTCGTCGTTACTGGTGCGTCAATAAAGGGGTGTAAATCCTTAAATATGAATATGCTCGGCTCTCGTTGGCGGATCACCCACTCGATCGCTGCTTCTGGAGATACGGTATTATGCTGCGTGACGTGGCGTGGCTGACCGTGTTCTACGATTCCGTGCGTCACCGTCCAGATGAATATTCGGCGCTGTGGTCTTAACTGGGCGATCGTTGCTATTGCTTGTTCAGCCCGCTCTTCCTCAGAGGTCACAAGGTATATCAGCGGGTATTGAGCTTGTATGAGAATATTTAGCTCTTCTTTCATTGCCTTTGACCTTACTTTTGACCCTAAAGATAGTACGGACAGCGCTTCGGATTCAGCTTTGATGAATCAGTTTCAATGAAATTAGTGGCTGGCGAGGGCTAGTTGCCCTTCTTGTACTGTTGCTTCAGCAGCAACTCTTGCCGGCTTGGACTGCTCTATTACCCCCGGCTGATCCTTGAGGGATACTAGTTCGCCTTCGTTCAATGCCACCGTTGTTGCACATTCAGGACATGCATAAACTCTGTGCGTGTTGCCGTATGACTCTGCTTCGTCTATCAACTCTTGGTGAGATAAATAAAAAGCGAGCGCGCGGGCAGCAAGTTCTGACATTGGTTCCGAGTCGATCGCGGCTCTGATTTTGAGCCGCCGATGCAGTTCAGGCGTTAAATACAGCGTAACTTTTTGCTTAGCTTGCATATTTTTTTCAATCGTCTTACCCGGGTATGTATATCACGTTATCGGTTTACTCCCATAGTGTCAAGACAGCGTAGCGTTTTGACGGCATAAATGTAACATTTTTTAACAAAAATCCGAAAATTCAAATAGGAGGTAAGAGGCAAGAGGCAAGAGGCTTTTATTGGTTAGGCAATTGTACAGAAAATATACTCCTTATTTAGGACGCAAAAGGGGGACACAAACCTGGTAGATTTAGCGAATATCAGCGAGTAACACGCACAGACGATGAAAGTATTGGTTATTGGTGGCGATGGCTATTGCGGTTGGGCAACCGCGCTCTACTTATCCAATCGAGGTTACGAGGTTGGGATTCTAGACAGCATGGTACGGAGGCACTGGGATCTCGAACTTGGAGTAGATACCCTGACACCGATCGCAACGATTCAGCATCGGATTCAAAGGTGGCAAGACCTCACAGGTAAAAAGATCGATTTGTTTGTCGGCGATATTACCAACTACGATTTTTTGAGCAAAACGCTGCACCAATTTGAACCGGAAGCGATCGTTCACTTTGGCGAACAGCGTTCCGCACCTTTTTCCATGATCGATCGCGAACACGCCGTACTGACGCAGGTGAATAATGTCGTTGGAACGCTGAATATACTCTATGCCATGCGCGATAGTTTCCCCGACTGTCACTTGGTCAAGCTGGGAACAATGGGCGAATACGGCACGCCTAACATCGACATTGAAGAAGGGTACATTACGATCGAACACAACGGGCGCAAGGATACCTTACCCTATCCAAAGCAGCCAGGTAGTATGTACCACCTGAGCAAAGTCCATGACAGCCACAACATTCACTTTGCCTGTAAAATTTGGGGCTTACGCGCTACAGATTTGAACCAAGGCGTAGTGTATGGGGTGCTGACAGAAGAGACGGGCATGGACGAGATGCTGATCAATCGCCTCGACTACGATGGGGTGTTTGGTACGGCGCTGAACCGTTTCTGTATTCAAGCAGCGATCGGACATCCGCTGACAGTATATGGTAAAGGCGGGCAGACCCGTGGCTTTTTAGATATTCGGGATACGGTGCGCTGTGTCGAACTAGCGATCGCAAATCCGGCTAATTCTGGTGAATTCCGCGTCTTCAACCAATTCACCGAACTATTTAGCGTCGGCGACTTGGCTGTCATGGTGCAAAAAGCTGGCAATGCGCTGGGACTGAAAGTCGAAGTCAACAATCTCGATAATCCCAGAATCGAGCGGGAAGAACACTATTTCAATGCTAAAAATACCAACTTGCTGAGTCTCGGCTTGCAACCGCATTTCCTCTCAGAAGCATTGCTTGATTCTCTGCTTAATTTTGCGGTCAAGTACCAAGATCGTGTCGATGAAAAACACATTCTGCCCAAGGTTTCTTGGAGAAGATAGTTGCTGGTAATTGGTAATTGGTAGTTGGTGGTTGGTAGTTAGGTTGGAGAATCCGCTTGTCCCATAATACGTAGTCGAGGGAGAGGGTTGTTTCAATGTCACTGGTGACAGAACTTTACCGATCGCAGCTCGACCAATTGCCTAAGTCGGGAAATCATATTGTGGCGCAATATGATGACCGCTCCATTGTGGTATACCAAGCTTATCGCCCAGCTATCGGTCGTTTTGCTGCCGAACATGGCTATTTTGGCGGAGAATTTAAATTTGAGCAACTGTCTATCTTGTGAGCGATCCCAACATTGCTAAGAAATTGAGATTATCGGAAAATACTTGCTGGTAACTCTCCCCAGCCTCTAGCTCCTCAATAAGTATGAAAATTGCTTTATTTACAGAAACCTTCCTACCCAAGGTTGACGGTATTGTCACGCGGTTGCGTCACACGGTCGAACATTTACAACGTAATGGCGATCGAGTTTTAGTCGTTGCTCCTGAAGGGGGGATTACAGAGTATAAAGGGGCGAAAGTCTATGGTGTTTCGGGTTTCCCTTTACCACTGTATCCAGAGTTAAAAATGGCATTACCACGCCCCGCGATCGGTCACGAACTGGAGAGATTTCAACCCGATATCGTTCATGTAGTCAACCCCGCAGTGCTAGGACTATCGGGGTTATTTTATGCCAAAGTGCTAAAAATTCCTCTTGTTGCCTCGTATCACACTCATTTACCGCAGTATTTACAGCACTACGGACTAGGAATGTTGGAAGGCTTGCTGTGGGAATTGCTCAAAACCGCTCACAATCAAGCAGAATTAAATTTGTGTACTTCAACGGCAATGGTAGAAGAACTATCTAGCCACGGAATCCAACGAGTAGACTTGTGGCAGCGGGGAGTCGATACGGAGATATTTCATCCCGATCTAGCTTGCGAACAAATGCGATCGCGGCTGTCTCAAGGTCATCCCGATAGTCCCTTGTTACTCTACGTCGGTCGTCTGTCGGCGGAAAAAGAAATTGAACGGATTAAACCCGTATTAGAGGCAATTCCAGAGGCGCGCTTAGCTTTGGTAGGAGATGGACCTCATCGTTTAGCTTTAGAGAAACATTTTGCGGGAACGAATACTCACTTTGTCGGCTATCTCACGGGTAGAGACCTTGGTGCAGCGTTTGCGTCGGCGGATGCGTTTCTGTTTCCTTCGCGGACTGAGACGCTGGGACTAGTTTTACTTGAGGCAATGGCGGCTGGCTGTCCTGTAGTTGCGGCAAATTCAGGCGGAATTGTCGATATTGTCACATCTGGAGTCAATGGTTATTTATTTGACCCCAAAGACGAACAAGGGGCGATCGCCGCAACTTTACATCTGTTAGAGCAAAAACAGGAGCGAGAAACTATTCGTCAAAATGCCCGATCGGAGGCTGAACGCTGGGGATGGGCGGCGGCTACCTGTCAGTTGCAAGCATATTATCAGATGGTAGAGTCAAAGCGTCTAGCACAGAATGTCTTGGTGGGTTAATCAAAAATGTAGAGACGTTACATGTAACGTCTCTACATGAAGAAACTTTTCACATATTCAACTCTTAAAACTGCTCCCTACTCCCTGCTCCCTGCTCCCTGCTATATTAGCTATCTTTTTGCTCTTCGTCATTTTGAAATGGGTTTTCACCAATTCCTAACTCTTTTTTCGAGCGTTTGAGTTGTTTCCACAAGTCGCGAATTTTTTTGTATGCTTCATCTGGAGGAATTTTTCCGGCAGTTTCTAAGTTACAGATGTAACTGACATCCTGGGCGAATTCTTGGAGATTGGCGTTAAAGACTAAATTTTCAGGCTGTACTTTGCCGTAGTAACGACTGCGAGGATGCAGAAAGTCAGAACTGTTTACCATAATGACAAGAACTCTCCATAGAAATTTACATAACTCATTCTGTGTATCACGAAAGCCGAGCGTCAACTACAGCAATATTACGGAAACTTAGTTTGTGGTTCTATTAATCTTTGGAGTTTTGACTGAACCACGCTAAGGGTTTGGTTATGTGGCGATCGCTCGATCGAGCGCGAGAGAGCGTATCGATCGCTAGTTTATATTTTTTCACATTCAGCCCGACTTTGCGATCTACCACAAGTTCAACGTTGGATCGCGATCGACGATAGTAGCGGGAGTGACGCATTTGAAGTTTCAGATCTCGATCCCCCAACCCCCTTAAAAAGGGGGCATTAATCCCCTCGTTTGAGGAAAATCCCAAAAACTTAAATTTAAGATATTTGTTTCCCCTTATATCTTAGAAAAGGGGGTTGGAGGATCGAGCGATCGCATCTGAATACTATTCCTCTTCTAAGTCTAAGTCTGGGAACGATTGTGGGGGGATTGCCGCGATAATGGCATCGAGTACCTTGGCGACAGGAATAATCTCCAGATCTACGTCAGGATAAGGTTGCCCTTTGGGTACAATTGCCCGCTTAAATCCTAGTTTAGCAGCTTCTTTCAGGCGCAATTCCATTTGAGAAACGGGGCGGACTTGTCCACCCAACCCGACTTCTCCAATCAAGACAGTGCGCTGATCGACAATGCGATCGCGGAAAGAAG
Source organism: Chroococcidiopsis sp. (assembly GCF_051657925.1). Lineage (NCBI taxonomy): Bacteria > Bacillati > Cyanobacteriota > Cyanophyceae > Chroococcidiopsidales > Chroococcidiopsidaceae > Chroococcidiopsis > Chroococcidiopsis sp. The sequence goes on along the minus strand of NZ_JBOFLP010000360.1, from coordinate 11,605 downwards.
CGACTACGGCGATCGCGACTCCCAGATCTACGGCTGGTTCTTCCACGCTTAAGCCACCAGCAGAGGCGACATAGGCATCCAGTTTAGATAAAGGAATGCCAACTCGTTTTTCTAACACTGCCAAAATTTGCAGTAAACGGCTGTAGTCTATCCCCGTGGTAGAACGACGGGGTGAAGCATAGCTGGTGGGACTGACCAAGGCTTGTAACTCTACCACAATCGGGCGCGTGCCTTCGCAAGCAACGACAATTGCCGTCCCTGGTGAAGGATCGTCGCGGCTACCGAGAAATAATTCTGAGGGGTTGGCGACTTCCCGCAACCCGCGATCGATCATTTCAAAGATGCCAATTTCATGAGTAGCGCCAAAGCGATTCTTGACTGTGCGTAACAACCGATGGGAGGCGAAGCGATCGCCTTCAAAATAAAGTACTGTATCTACCAAATGTTCTAAAACTTTGGGACCCGCGATCGCACCTTCTTTGGTAACGTGTCCCACAATTAACATCGTAATATCTTCCCGTTTTGCTACTTGCATCAGGGCTGAGGTACATTCTCGCACCTGTGCCACCGAGCCAGGGGCGGAAGTTAAGGCGGGAAAATAGACGGTTTGGATACTGTCGATTACAGCTACATTGGGTTTGAGCGAATCGACTTCCCTCAGTATTTCTTCGAGATCCGTTTCTGGCAAAACGTATAAATCGGCTCTTGCACTACCATTGTTAACTAAATGACCGTTAGGCGATTGGTTTTGAGGCTGGGGATCTGATTCCTCTATAGAGTTTTGAAATTTAGATACACCCAAACGAGAAGCGCGTAACTTCACTTGCTGTCCCGACTCTTCACCGCAAACGTAGAGAATGCGATAGTTTTGGGCAAGTTGGTTAGAAACCTGTAGTAACAAAGTCGATTTGCCAATCCCCGGATCGCCGCCGATCAAAACCATAGAACCTGGTACAATACCACCACCGAGTACTCGGTCGAGTTCGTCATAGCCAGAACACCAGCGGCTCACTTGGCGATCGCTAATTTGGTCGAAAGTTAGAGAAGCGCGGGGTTTTGCGGCTTTAGCGATCGATTTACCATTGCTTTGCGGCGTTTGCTGCCAGCTAACCCCACGAGTTGGTAGCGTCCCGAGAGTTGTACTCGTAATTTGTTCTTCTAAGGAATTGTAAGTCCCGCAGGCAGGACACTTACCAAACCACTGAGGCGACTCTGCGCCACATTCATTGCAAACGAAATAGGTACGGGGTTTGGGCATTCGTTTAGTGCTTTTGTTGCGTTAAGTTAAATTTTGTTGGCAAAACCGCAAATATTAAAAAACCTTGAAAGTAAGTGAGTGCGAGAATTTCGGCTAATTTACGTGGATTGAATGGGATAAGATCTTCATGTAATAGTACTAAAAATTAAAATTCAAAAATGTTGGTTTTAAGGAGCGTTGGTCAATTTGGAAAGTCATAAAGAAAAAATCCTAGTCGTGGATGACGAAGCCAGCATTCGGCGGATCTTAGAAACGCGGCTGTCGATGATTGGTTACGATGTCGTGACAGCAGCAGACGGCGAGGAAGCTTTGGATACATTTCGCAAAGCCGATCCAGATTTGGTTGTCTTGGACGTGATGATGCCGAAGTTAGATGGCTACGGCGTGTGTCAAGAGCTACGCAAGGAATCAGATGTACCAATTATTATGCTAACAGCCCTGGGCGATGTCGCCGATCGGATCACCGGACTGGAATTAGGTGCGGATGATTACGTAGTCAAGCCATTTTCCCCGAAAGAACTGGAAGCACGCATTCGCTCGGTATTGCGACGGGTAGATAAAACAGGTGCTTCGGGAATTCCCAGCTCTGGCGTGATCCAAGTAGGAAGTATCAAAATTGACACGAACAAGCGACAGGTTTACAAAGGAGACGAGCGGATTCGATTAACTGGAATGGAATTTAGCTTGCTAGAGCTGTTAGTCAGCCGTTCGGGGGAAGCCTTTTCGCGATCGGAAATCTTGCAGGAAGTTTGGGGCTATACGCCCGAACGACATGTAGACACTCGCGTAGTAGACGTGCATATCTCGCGACTGCGGGCGAAGTTAGAAGACGACCCTAGTAACCCAGAGTTGATCCTTACCGCTAGAGGCACGGGTTATCTATTCCAACGGATTATCGAACCAGGAGAGGAGTAAATGTTGGTAGATAGTGGTTAATTTGGGAGACAGGGAAGACAAGGGAGACAAGGAAGCAGAGGACAAGAGAGTCGCCCAGCAGCGATCGGGAGCTGAGGGAGAGAATACACTCACTACGATGCAGCTTCCGACGCGGAGGAACCAGACGCTCCCGTCTGCAACACCCGACGCCGCACTCACTACACCCTACACCCCACACCCCACACCCTATCTTCACGCACCACGCACCACTAAAATGGCTAAACCCGATCCAAATCGAATTGTGCGGCTAATACCCCTCGTGGTAGGAGGATTAGGTGCTGTGTTGCTGTTGGTCAATCGGTTGCTGACACCGGAACTGACAGTGACTCAGGCACGGTCGGATGTTTTGGGAGCAATTGTCAGTGCGGTGCTAATTTTGACTGGCTTACTTTGGCAGCAAGTCGCACCACGCCTGCCGGATGCGGTAGAAGTGGTGGGCGAGCAAAAGTTCGAGTTGGCTCCAGACTTGCCCGAAACAGTCAAGACAGAACTAGCTTGGGCATCTTATCTTTTACTGACAAATACCGTCACGCGATCGCTGATCGTGTTTTATCAGGGAAAAGTTTTGCTGCGGCGCGGCATCTTACCAGAGAAAGCTGAAGTGACTCCAGGGGCGATCGTCCAACGGGTGCTGGAAAAACACAAACCAGTTTACTTAGTGGCTTTGGGCGTTTACCCAGGACGATTTGAATTTGACTACTTGCCAGAAAACACCCAAGGAGTCATTTGTCAGCCCATCGGTCAGCAAGGCGTAATGATTTTGGGTGCAAATGCTCCCCGCAGCTATACCAAGCAAGACGAAACCTGGATCGCTGGTATTGCTGACAAGTTAGACGTTACTCTAAATGAGGGAGTCGGGAGTCGGGAGTAGGGAGTCGGGAAAAAGTCAAAAGTCAAAATTTCCCTCTAAACCCTTGCCTTTCATCCCTCACTCCTCACCCCTCACCCCTCACTCCTCTAATCATGCTAACTCTCTATTGGTTATTAGTTGCCCTGATGGTTGTCGGTGTAATTGGGGCAGTGGTTCCAGGGATTCCTGGGACGAGTTTGATTTTAGTCGCGATCGCAATTTGGGGTGTGGTGCAAGGTTCTTTTGGTAGCATTGCCGTACCTCTAATTATGACGGTGGTGGTATTGGCGCTTAGCGTCGGCATCGATCTGCTGGCTACCTTCTGGGGAGCGAAACGCGCTGGAGCCAGTAAATGGGGACAGATTGGTGCGGTTGTTGGTTTGCTATTGGGTATTTTTGGTTTATTGCCTGCTTTGCCGTTTGGTGGTCCCTTGTTAGGAATTTTGCTCGGACCTTTGTTAGGAGCAATTATCGGCGAGTATATTTATCAACGCGATCTTAAACGAGCCTTGAAAGCTGGAATCGGAATTGTCGTCGGTTCTCTGGTGGGAAATTTGATTCAGGGGTTATTGGCAATCGTGGCAGTCGGCTTTTTTCTCTATGCCACGCTACCACAAGTGATGGGATGATCGGACAGTAGGGAGCAAAGATAGCGATCGCGGCTATTGAGCAAATTTGGATGAGCAAATTTGGATGAGCAAATTCGGATGAGCAAATTCGGATTAGCAGATTCGTGGTAGTTGTTCTCCGCTTAACATATCGACAATGCGTTGAGCGCCAATTTTACTCTTCATCGTGACAAAACCAGATATTTTGCGTTCGGTAACACTGCCAATAATTTGAGCAGATTTTCCTAAAGGATGCGATCGCATAATTTTTATTGCTTTTTGGGCAAATTCTGGTGGCACAAAAGCGACGAATCTTCCTTCGTTTGCTACATAAAGCGGATCGAAACCGAGGATTTCACACGCTCCTTGCACTTCCTCACTTATGGGGATGGCACTTTCATCAATTTCAATTTTGACGCAGGCAGCTTGGGCAATTTCATTTAGAGCGCTCGATAAACCACCACGAGTCAAATCGCGCAAACAGTGAATTTCAAGTTCAGCTTCTAGCAATTTCAGTACCAAACTTGCTAGCGGTGCTGCATCGCTCTCGATGGTAGTTTCAAAGGCTAAACCCTCTCTCTGGGTCATAATCGCAATGCCGTGACGACCGAGATCGCCATTGAGGAGCAGCACATCTCCAGGCTGAATTGATTGGGGGGCGATCGCCTGGTCATGCTCGATAATTCCAACACCAGCTGTATTGATGAAAATGCCGTCTCCCTTGCCTTTATCCACAACCTTTGTATCGCCAGTTACGATCTGCACGTTGGCTGTCTGAGCTGCTTGTTGCATCGATTGCACCACCCGCCAAAGTGTTTCCATTGATAGTCCTTCTTCCAAAATAAACCCAGCACTTAAATACAGCGGACGCGCTCCGCTCATCGCCAGATCGTTGACAGTGCCGTTAACTGCCAGCATTCCGATATCGCCGCCTGGAAAAAATAGGGGTTGAACTACATAGGAATCAGTGGTGAAAGCAATTCTGTGACTTGTGAGGTGAATTTCGGCAGCATCATGTGGCGCGCGATCGCTATGGCTAAATGTCGCCAAAAACATTTGTGAAATCAACTGATGCATTAACCTTCCACCACCCCCATGCGCCAGTAGAACGCGGGGATACTTGTCAATTGGGATGGGACAAGACAGGATAAAGTCTTTGGATTCGCTCACTTTCAACTCCTGTTTATCTACTCGTGCGCTCCCTGCTCCCTGCTATACACCACCGCTCGCTGCCGATAACGATAATATGCCGCACAAGCCCCTTCTGAGGAAACCATCGGCGCACCCAGGGGATGTTCTGGCGTACAGCGATCGCCAAAAGCAGGGCATTCGTAGGGTTTTTTGATGCCTTGTAAGATCGCTCCACTGATACATTCGGTAGATTCGGCGATGCTCCGAAAGAGCAATGCTTCGCCGATCGCGTAGTTAGAAATATCAAAACGCTTTTGGGCATCAAATTGGGCATATTTATCGCGTAAACCCAAACCACTTTGAGGAATTTCACCAATCCCGCGCCATTGCCGAGGCACGACCTCAAATACTTCATGAATCAGTTGTTGAGCAGTTTCATTCCCACTGCGCCGCACCGAACGAGCGTACTGATTTTCCAGTTGCGATCGCCCCGATTCTAACTGCTGAACGCACATATACACCCCTTGTAGGATGTCTAGCGGTTCAAATCCCGTGACGACAATCGGAATGCGATATTTCTGTACGAGCGGTTCGTACTGGGTGTATCCCATCACCGTGCAGACATGACCGGCTGCTAAAAATCCTTGAACTTGATTATGAGGTGAGTCAAGAATCACCTTCATCGCTGGCGGAACTAACACGTGAGAAACCAGTAAGGAGAAATTTTTAACTTCCTGTCGCGCAGCTTGGTAAACCGCCATCGCTGTAGCGGGTGCGGTGGTTTCAAACCCCACAGCGAAGAAAACAACTTGTTTGTGTGGATGAGCTTGAGCGATTTTGAGCGCATCAAGCGGAGAATAGACAATGCGAATATCTCCCCCCATTGCCTTAACTGCCAACAAATCTTTCTCCCTCTCCTCTACTCCCCTGCTCCCTGGAACTCGCAACATATCTCCAAACGAACAGAAAATAACTTCGGGATGGGAAGCGATCGCGATCGCCCGATCGATTAATTCCACAGGCGTGACGCAGACGGGACAACCAGGTCCGTGAATTAAGGTAATTTCTGGGGGTAAAAGTTCATCTATGCCAAATTTGACAATAGAATGGGTCTGACCACCGCAGATTTCCATAATTGTCCAAGGTTGGGTAGTAATGGCAGCGATCGCCCGCGCGTATTGCCCAGCAGCATCAGCATCTCGGTATTCGTCAACGAACTTCATTGTTATCCATCCCCCACGTAAATCCCCATACAGCGAGCGGTTTGTACGAGATAGTTATCAGGTGCTACAGGCAAAGGACTTCGAGCGACAACATCGGCGATCGGAACATCTACAACTCGTCCATTTTGCCAAGCCACCATTTGACCGTATTGTTCCCGCGCAATTAAATCTACTGCTGCCTTACCAAAAACTGTTGCTGTCAAGCGGTCTAAAGCCGATGGTATACCACCGCGCTGAATATGCCCTAAGATCGAAACCCGAACGTCAAGGCGATCGGTAAGGGTGTTGTAGGATTTGATTTGATTGGCAATGTACTGTCCCATGCCGCACTCTAAAGAGGCAAAATTTTGTGTTTCTGCAATAGAACTATCGTTAGCAGTTTTAGCACCTTCAGCAACAACAACGATCGCAAATTTTCGTCCCCAGCGATCGCGCAGTTCGTTAATTTGATGGCAAACTCCGTCAATCGAGTAAGGAATTTCGGGAATGAGAATACAATCTGCTCCGCCTGCAATCCCAGCATGGAGTGCTAGATGCCCTGCTGTGCGTCCCATAACTTCCACAACCATGACGCGATCGTGACTGGCAGCTGTAAAAGTCAGACGATTCAAAGCATCAACAATCGTATTGACAGCCGTATCAAACCCGATTGCTCGTTCCGTAAGTGCCACATCGTTATCGATTGTCTTGGGAATCGCGACAAGATTCCAGTTTCCTTGACAAGCGAGTTGGTGGAGAATGGCGAGACTACCATCGCCACCGATCGCAATTAAGGCATCTAACGCCAACGCCCGATGACTAGCAATAATTTCACTCGCATGAGCTAGCGTGTCTCCTTTATTAATCGATCCTAAAATCGTGCCACCCATACTCAGCAAAGGATCGATTCCGCGTAAATCTAAGCCATGCAAATTGAGTGACGTCGTCTTGCGCTCCAATAACCCTTGGGTAGCGTAAGGAATCCCCAGCACTTCCCAATCGTGTTGTAGTTTGGCATGGCTGACAACAGCCCGAATCGCACAATTCAACCCAGGGCAGTCACCGCCACTGGTAAGAATACCAATTCGTTTTTGCATAGGGTAATAGGTAATGGGTAATGGGTAATGGGTAATGGATAATTGGTAGTTGGTAATTTGTCATTTGTCATTTGTCATTTGTCATTTGTGGTAATTGATAAATAGTTGTTATTAGTTTTGACTTTTGACTTTTGACTTTTGACTTCTGACTTTTCTATTACCCAAAATAATGAGATGTATCGAAAACTCGCTCCCATTCTGGTTTGTAGGTTTGGAGCGATCGCATGTATTGGGCGCGTTCAAAGGCACTTTTGTCGGGACAATTTTTCTGACTCATGCTTCCTTGTAGTTGCCGCACGGATTCATACTCGTGTTCTACCATCCATTCACGCATTTCCTGCTCGATCGCGCGGATCTGGTCGATCCCATGCCGTAGCAACACCGAACAAAGCATCGTGATGTTAGCTCCTGCCATCAGCAATTTGATGGCATCCTGCCCTTTGTAAATACCGCTCGTTGCAGCCAAACTAGCATTGATGCGAGCGTAGAGAATTGCAATCCAACGCATCGGTAAACGCATGGACTGCGGAGTACTCAAAAGCACGTTTGGTTCAACCTCTAGGGTTTTGAGGTTGATGTCTGGCTGATAGAAGCGATTGAACAAAACGAGAGCATTTGCCCCTGCGTTGTCCAAACGTCGAGCCATATTTGCCATGTTGGTAAAATAGGGACTGAGTTTGATTGCTACGGGAATTGTCACGGCGGCTTTAACCGATCGCAAAATCTCGATGTAGGTTTGCTCGATCTGTTCGCCTGTCAAGTCCATGTCTGTAGGGACGCAATATACATTCAATTCCAGTCCGTCTGCTCCTGCTTGCTGGATTTGTCTGGCATAGTTAGTCCAACCGCCAACAGATGAACCGTTGAGACTAGCAATGAGAGGAATATTGATTTTCTCCTTTGCCCTTTGAATATGGTTTAGATATTCTTCCGAGCCGACTCGAAAGCTGTGGGGTTCTGGGAAATAGGTTAGAGCTTCAGGATAGCTTTCAGTCCCATGCGTCAAGTGGTGGTGCAGTTCGTAGCGCTCTTGGCGTAATTGTTCTTCAAAGAGGGAATGCATCACAACAGCTGCCGCGCCCGCATCTTCCATTCGCTTGATATTGTCGATATCTTCAGAAAGGGGTGAGGCTGAAGGTACGAGGGGCGATCGCAATTGTAACCCCATGTAAGTTGTAGTTAAGTCCATTTGTCTCCCTCCTAAAACCTTGAAGTTAGGAAAAGAACTTGAGATCTAATGAATAGTTTCAGGCGATCGCGCAGCTAGATATTCGTACAAGCGCCAACGAGCATTGACATCTTGCTGTGCCTCTGATAGTAACTGTTTAGCTGCGTCCGGCTTACTCTTGGTCAGCATCTTGAAGCGGTTTTCCAGATACATATATTGCTCTACCGGGAGTTTCGGAGCGTGGGAATCAAGTTGGAGCGGGTTTTCTCCCTGCTGAATCCGGTCAGGGTTAAAACGATACAACAGCCAGCGCCCTGAATCTACCGCAGCCTTTTGATTTTGCATCGCTGTTGCCATATTGATGCCGTGGGCGATGCAATGGCTGTAGGCAATAATCAACGATGGACCTTCGTAAGCTTCAGCTTCTAAAAAGGCTCTAAGTGTATGCTCGTCTCTTGCGCCCATTGCGACGCTAGCAACGTAGACATTCCCGTAAGTCATGGCGATTAAACCCAAATCTTTTTTGGGTGCGGGTTTACCACCAGCAGCAAATTTAGCTACTGCTCCCTTGGGGGTAGCTTTAGACATTTGCCCCCCAGTGTTGGAATAAACCTCTGTATCGAGAACGAGGATATTCACATTACGCCCGCTCGCCAGGACGTGATCGAGTCCACCAAAGCCAATATCATAAGCCCAACCGTCACCGCCAATAATCCAGACGCTCTTTTTCACTAGGTAGTCAGCTAGGGATTTGAGATTTTGGATTTTGGATTGGTAATTGGTAGTTGGTAGTTGGTAAGAAAGTGGTGCGTGGTGCGTGGTGCGTGGTGCGTGATAAGAGATCGTTTCTTCCCCAACTCCCCCAGATCCCCCAGCTCTCTTCTCCCCTGCTCCCTGCTCCCTGCTCCCTGCTCCCTGACTCTTTAATAATTCGTCTAATCTCTGCTTGAGTAATTCAACTCTTTGACGTTGTTCGTGGATGTCTGCTTCATCCTGTTGTTCGGCAGTGAGGATGCTCGTCGCTAGTTCTTCACCTACTGCTGGTGCTAGCTGGCGGAGTAATTCGCTAGCAATTTCTGTTTGTTTGTCGATCGCAACGCGAAAGCCCAAACCAAATTCGGCATTATCCTCAAACAAGGAGTTTGACCAAGCAGGACCCCGCCCCTCGGCGTTGTGCGTCCAAGGTGTAGTAGGTAAGTTACCACCGTAGATCGAAGAACAACCAGTGGCGTTGGCAATGACGGCGCGATCGCCAAATAATTGACTGACTAACTTTAGATAGGGTGTTTCTCCACAACCCGCACAAGCGCCAGAAAATTCAAATAACGGCTCTTGCATTTGCTGCTGATTAATCTTATGCAGTTTCAATTGAGTGCGATCGGGATTGGGAAGATTTAAAAAGAAATTCCAGTTTTCCCTTTCCTGTTCCCGCAACGGTTGTTGCGGTTGCATATTAATTGCTTTCAGTTTTGGTTGTGACTTGTTTTTAGCTGGGCAAACATCCACGCAGATGCCACAGCCCGTACAGTCTTCCGGTGCAACTTGGATTGTAAATTTTAAACCTTGCCAATCATGCTCCCTAGCATTGCTACTCTTAAAAGTGGCTGGAGCAGTTTCTAGTTGCTGCGGTTCGTAAACTTTGCTGCGAATAACGCTGTGGGGACATACCATCACGCACTTACCACACTGGACGCATACATCTGAATCCCAAACTGGGATTTCCTGGGCAATATTGCGTTTTTCCCACTTCGATGTTCCACTGGGATAAGTTCCGTCTACGGGCATTGCACTCACTGGTAGCTCGTCACCCTCCCGCGCCATCATTTTTCCTAAAACATCTCGGACAAAAGCTGGGGCTGAATTGATAGTTGGTAGTTGGTAGTTGGTGGTTGGTAGTTGGTTTTCGCTATGATTTATTGTTAGCGAGCCATAATCAACTTCATGCAGGTGTGTTAGGGTTTCATCCACTGCATGGATGTTCATCTGGACGATTTCATCGCCTTTCTTGCCGTAGGTTTTGCGGATAGATTGCTTAATTTGGGCGATCGCTTCATCTTTTGGTAGCACGCCAGAAAGAGCAAAGAAGCAAACTTGCATAACGGTGTTAATTCTTCCACCCATCCCTGCGTTGCGGGCAACTTGGTAGCCATTAATGACATAAAATTTCAGCTGCTTTTGCACAATTTGGGTTTGGAGCGATCGCGGTAAATAATTCCACACCTCATCTGCGGAGTAGGGACTGTTGAGCAAGAAAGTACCACCAGAGACGCTCTCTTTGAGTAATGGAAATTTCTCGATAAACTCCCACTGATGACAAGCAACAAAGTTAGCTCGATTGACTAAATACGTGGAGCGAATTGGCTGCGGTCCAAATCGTAAATGAGAAACTGTCACTGAACCTGATTTTTTGGAATCGTAGACAAAATAGCCTTGAGCGTAGTTTTCTGTTTGTTCGCCGATAATTTTGATGGAATTCTTATTGGCTCCTACAGTCCCGTCTGCACCTAATCCATAAAAGATGGCTCGCACTACACGATCTGATTCAATCGAAAACTCAGGATCGTATGACAGGCTTGTGTGAGTGATATCGTCGTTGATACCGATGGTAAAGTGATTTTTTGGTTCGGTTGCTGCCAAGTTATCGAAAACCACTTGAATCATCGCTGGAGTAAATTCCTTGGATGATAAGCCGTAACGTCCACCGATAATTTGGGGAGTCGGGAGGAGCCAGTCGCTTGCGGGGGTTCCCCCGCTCTTGCGAACTGGCGTTCGGGAATCGGGAATCGGAAGCAATAGTTCTCCCCTGCCCCTCTGCCCCTCTGCCCCTCTGCTCCTCTGCTCCTCTGCATATTCGCACAGAGCGGTGACAACATCCTGATACAAAGGTTCGCCTGCTGCGCCTGGTTCTTTGGTGCGGTCTAAAACTGCGATCGCTTTGACTGTTGCAGGTAACGCTTCTACAAATCTTTTGGCATCAAAGGGGCGATAGAGTCGGACTTTGACGACTCCTACTTTTTCGCCATTAGCATTGAGGTAATCTACAGTTTCGTGGACGGCTTCGCAACCAGAACCCATTAAGACAATGACTCTCTCTGCTGCTGGATCGCCGTGGTATTCAAATAGTCGATATTGTCTGCCCGTCAGTTGGGCAAATTCATCCATCACCATTTGGGTAATGTCTGGGCAAGCTAGATAGAAAGGATTGACAGTTTCCCTAGCTTGAAAGTAAACGTCGGGATTTTGGGCTGTACCGCGAATCACAGGGCGATCGGGAGTTAAAGCGCGATCGCGATGGGCAAAAACTAGCTCGTCGGGAATGAGCGATCGCATGTCATCTTCTGCCAACAGTTCCACT
>NZ_JBOFLP010000359.1:0-8313 GCF_051657925.1 Chroococcidiopsis sp. | reverse complement strand
GAATTCTTCATTTGTAGTGCTGACAAATTTCTGCCTCTAGATTCTTAACAACTTTTACACCTAGTCCTCTACACTAATTTTGGGAACGAAAGGCAGTCGGGAGGAATTTGTGAAAAAAGTACTAGGAATTATTCTCGGTGGCGGTGCTGGAACTCGTCTTTATCCGCTGACTAAGCTACGAGCTAAGCCAGCCGTACCATTAGCAGGGAAGTACCGCTTAATCGATATTCCTGTCAGTAATTGTATTAACTCAGAGATCTACAAGATATACGTTTTAACACAATTCAACTCGGCTTCACTCAATCGCCACATCGCCCGTGCATACACCTTTTCTGGTTTTACTGAAGGCTTTGTAGAAGTCCTAGCGGCTCAACAAACGCAGTACAGCACTAACTGGTTCCAGGGTACGGCAGATGCAGTGCGTCAGTATCTTTGGTTGATGGAAGAGTGGAATGTGGACGAATATTTGATCTTGTCGGGAGATCACCTCTACCGCATGGACTATCGCCAATTTGTCGAGCGTCACCGCGAAACTGGTGCTGATGTGACTCTCTCAGTAATCCCGATCGAACAACGTCGCGCTTCTGACTTTGGCTTGATGAAAATTGACAGTGCGGGACGGGTGATCGACTTTAGCGAAAAACCCAAAGGTGATGCACTGCTGAACATGCAGGTCGATACTACAGTATTGGGGCTAGATCCAGAAGAGGCGAAGCAAAAACCATACATCGCTTCAATGGGGATTTATGTTTTCAAGCGCGATGTCTTAATCAAGTTGCTGAAAGAAGCTCCAGAACAAACTGATTTCGGGAAGGAAATTCTACCAGCTTGTGCGAAAGAGTACAACATTCAAGCCTACTTGTTTAACGATTACTGGGAAGACATCGGAACGATTGAGGCATTCTACGATGCTAACTTGTCGTTGACAAAGCAACCCTATCCAGCTTTTAGCTTCTACGAGGAAGAAGCACCAATTTACACTCGCGCTCGTTACTTGCCTCCTACTAAAATGATGGATTGTCAGGTAACAGAATCAATCGTTGGCGACGGTTGTATTTTGAAAAACTGTCGCGTACATCATTCAGTCTTGGGTGTGCGATCGATCATCCAAGCAGGCTCGATTGTAGAAGATGCGCTACTCATGGGGGCAGATCTCTACGACCCCCATATAGAAGAAAGACAGACAGTCTGTGCAGATGGCGAAATCGAGAACGTTCCCCTGGGAATTGGTGCTAACACCATTATCCGGCGGGCAATCATTGACAAAAATGCCCGGATCGGCTGTGATGTCCGCATCATCAACAAAGACCGGATCGAAGAAGCAGATCGAGAAAGCGAAGGCTTCTATATCCGCAGTGGCATTGTAGTCGTGCTGAAAAATGCCGTGATTTCCGATGGGACAGTTATTTAGTGGTGAGTGATGCCTGGTGAGTGGTGAGTGGAAGAATTGAAAATAATCTCTTACTCCCTACTCCCTTGTACGGGTACACAGATGTGCGCCCCTACCTACTCCCTAATTCTGCTTGTTGGTTTACCAGGGAGTGGAAAATCTACTTTAGTAGGACAACTGGTAGCAGCAGACCCAAAGCTACAACTCATCTCAACTGACAAAATTCGAGAACGCCTATTTGGTAATGAGGTGATTCAGGGGGAATGGTTGCTAGTTTGGCGCGAGGTGCAACGGCAATTTCAAAGGGCTACAATTCAAATTTCTCGCGGCGAAGTCAGTACGGCAATTTACGATGCGACTAATGCCCAACGCAGACATCGGCGAGAAGTCATCGTTTACGCTCGTGCTGCGGGGTTCAAGCAGATTGTAGGACTGTGGGTCGATACTCCTGTATGGTTGTGCCTAGCGCGAAATCGACGGCGCGATCGCCAAGTCCCTGAAGAGGTCATATTACGGATGCATCGTCAGCTGCGCGATGCGCCACCGAGTTTATCCGAAGGATTAGACTGTTTGCTGCGTTCCAGTCAATTATTTGTTTGCACTTCAACCACCTTACCACAGTAGGGTAGTGGGAACGCATAGCCATGCGTTCCCATCAATCCTAACTAGCTGCAAAAGGGTCGGAAGCATCTTTCTCCCACTGGCGGACGATTGTATGATTCTTCAATCCAAGTTCTGACTTCATTTTCTGAGTTAAAGTCAAACGTTTCGCCTGTTATCGGGTCGTAAAGCTTCCACAACGAACGACCTGTTTTATCTTCAGTTTTCCACACTCGCATTTCTGCGTTGTGACTCAAAGCTGTAATGAGCGATCGCCACATCTTTTTCAACCACGATGTGCGAGTTGGTTGATTGTGTTGCGATTCTGGTTTGTAGTTGTAAATTTGTTCTAGTTTTTGAATTTTTTGTCGATAATTCATCACAATCTCGCCTCCTGAAGGAATCAGGTAATAACTTCGCGTGCGTTCCTTCTGGATATCTCCTTACTTCCGTCTCTCTCAGCTTCTGGTGGAGAGTGTTTTAAGAGAGATGAACGATTTATTTTCTGTATCTATTGTAACTAAATTTTATTTAATTCAGTCAAAAAAACCATGAGATAGTCAGAGAAATTTGACATTTTAGCGAGAATGCATGAAATTACTGCTCGTGCTTCTGATTTATTTGCCTTCATCTAGGTTCATGTTTCTTTCGCTATCAGCTTGTATCCACCTACACAGAATGAAACGTTGTGTATGTATACAGTATTCTGAATTATGGAATTGACTCAAAAGTTGGCATCTTTATTGTTAAGCTGCTGCACGTAGCTGTGCGATCTTTGACTTTTAACTTTTGACTTTTGACTTGCTACTATGAGCTATACCTTTGACTTTTCAGTTATTTGGAATAACATAGGTTTGTTTGCTGCGGAAGCATTTGTCACCATTAGTTTATCGTTAATTGCGATCGCCTTTGGATTGATTATTGGGATTGTAGGAGCGTTATTGAAAACCTCTGGAAATCAATATTTTTCAATAATCCAAAAGAAGAGAGAACTAAAAAATTCCTATCGCAGATATTGCACTGAATTTCTGTTAAAATTTGAACGGCACATCAGCGCGATCGCCATTTATATTTACATTTATAACTATGGCAGGCAAACTTACCACTCATGTCTTAGACACAGCTCAAGGTTGTCCCGCTAAACAAATGACAATTGAATTGTGGTCGATTGAGTTGGATGGAGAAAGACAACTTTTAAAAACCATTCATACTAATAAAGATGGTCGTACAGACACACCATTGTTAGCTGATGAAGAACTCAAAACAGGTATTTATGAACTCATCTTTTCGGTCGGCGATTATTTCACCAAACATATAGATAACCTACCTCAGCCAGCTTTTCTCGATCGCGTACCGTTACAATTCGGAATCGCCGATCCTAATTCTCACTATCACGTTCCTTTACTCGTCTCTCCTTGGTCTTATAGTACTTATCGAGGTAGTTAAGCTTAATTTGGATCGCGCAAAGACGCAAAGGCGCAAAGAACACTTTTGCGTCTTTGCTACGCCAGTCGCACGGCAGTCGCTACAACGGGGGGAACCCCCGCACGGCGCTGGCTTGTCTTTGCGTGACAATTCTTGTCTAGGTAACTTGATGATGATATCTCTAACAGAACTGAACCAAATGAGCCAAGATGAGTTTGTAAAAACCTTGGGAGTAGTGTTTGAAGATACACCTGCGATCGCTTATCATGCTTGGTACGAGCGACCTTTTCAAGATATAGCTCAGTTACATCAAAAAATGGTAGATGTCATCCGAACTGCCAGTCAAGACGCACAAATAGAACTCATTCAGGCGCATCCTGACTTAGGTAGTAAAGCAAAAATGGCAATGGCATCGGTACAAGAACAGGCTGGTGTAGGATTAGATCGTCTTACACCTGAAGAATACGATCGCTTTTTATCTCTCAATCAAGCCTATAAAAATAAGTTCGATTTTCCGTTTATTATTGCCGTTAAAAACCACACAAAAGATAGCATTCTTGCGGCTTTTGAACAACGGTTGCAAAATTCTAGTGACATAGAAAGAAACCAAGCATTAGCAGAAATTTTTCAAATCGCTAAATTTCGTTTAGATGCGATCGTATCACAGTAGGGGCGCACAGCTATGCGCCCCTACCAATGTTTGATTTTTTAAAACTTAAATTGAGCGCGTAAATTCCCTACATAAATATTAGGATTGTCGCTGAAATTATTCGGATTGGCAATCAAATAAAATGCGGGAACTAGAGCAATGTTATCTGTAATTGGATAATAGTAAGTTGCCTCAAACTCATATTGTACGCCGCCATCACCACCACCAGAAACTAAAAAGTTTCGACCGTCCAACACGGCAAATGGTCTGAGATATGAAAATGTTAACAGCGCTCCTTCTTTACCTAAATCGGGAAATGCTAATCCTGCTTGAATTGCCTGTACGTCAACTTCTCCATCCGGTCGTCCGGCGGTTGTGGGTTTAATATCAGTGCTGGCATAGGTATAACGTCCAAATAAACCAATGCCTTGAGTTACTAACCAGTCAAAGTTAAAGTTCAAAGTGTCAGCTGTGGCATCTTCAATTGAACCGCCAAACCCATCATCGACAAAACCATAAATCGGTTCGCCAATTGCGCCACCTACCCGTCCGTTCACTGCTTGAATATTAGAACGGTTGTAGAGAAATCTCAGGTTAAGATTTTTGCTAGGAGCAAAGGCTAATTCTGCTGTAATTGTGTTAGTTGGTTTAAATAAACCTTGGCTAGGATTACTAGAAGTATTGAACGCAGAACCAGAAAGAAATTCTGTATTCTCACCTAAATAACCAGCAGTTAACTTGAATTGGTTGTTAATTTCCCAGGCTACGACTGCTCCCGAACCTCTATCGACGGAATTGAGTAGAGTACTACCAATCGAGTTATAGCTACTTGCTCCGTTTAAATAAAAAGTGAAGCGGTTATTGTCAAAATGACGAAACCAGTTAACGCGAGGACCAACTGTAAATTGTAGACTTTCCCCAACAGGAAAACTATAAAATAATTCGCGCACGACGACATTATTATCCGCTCCCGTGACACCTTTTTGATCTGTGTAAGGTACGCCAAAGGTATTAAATAAACCAGCGGAAGCAAATGTATTTGCAGGAGAATTCCCATTCCCGGCTACGAGTTGGGTGACCAGGCTGTCCTTACCTGTAAATGAAGTGTTGAAATTGAGGAAAAGGTAATCGCTGAAGGTAACATTAGGGTCGTCAGTCATCGTCCGGCGTACAGGTCTACCATCAGCTCCCCGCGCCGGGACAAAAACACTGGTTCCCTCTGCCGTTATGTCTCCGTCGGCAAAAGCTCCAGTCACGTTGAGGAAAATATTAGCAGTTAGTTTTGTCGTCGTGGAAAATTGATTTGCTTCTAATTCTGCTGTTTGTGTTTCCAAAGCATCGACACGACGGCGCATAGTAGCAATTTCAGCTGCAAAGTCTGCTTGCAGAGCTTGCAAGGTGTCTAAGTCCTGTTTGTCTACATCGGCGCTGGCTGTAGCAATGAGTTCGTTGACTCTGTCTAAACAAGCATTTAACCCTGCTGCAAATTCATATCTAGTTAAAGCGCGATTACCACGATAAGTTCCATCGGGATAGCCAGCAATGCAACCATATCTTTCTACTAGAGATTGTAATGCTTGAAATGCCCAATCTGTAGGCTGTATGTCTGAAAGCTGAGAGACAGATGTGACTTGTGCCATTGTCTCTGTATCCGTCTGAGATAATTTTAAATTATTCTCATTTGCCTCTACTGGTAGCACGCCGATTGAAAGACTTGCTATTAATAAACTCAACCACAATGTTATTTTAGCTGTCGCTTTGACCTGACAAACACAAGCTGAATTCATAACTCCTCACACACACACAAATCTAGCAATAACAGATAGTACTCTGTCTTGCTACAACCAAAATTAAAATTGAAAAAACAGTTTTAGAGTGGCGATCGCACTCTAGAATTAGACTCGATCCAATGCCTAATACACATCCCTACTTATAGCTTTCAAGACCTTATCAGATTGCAAGCATACTGTATACGCTAGTGTAACTTGAGTGAAAAAATTGTAATTCCAACTACAAAAAAGTCTAGATCGTAGTACGAACTTTCGATCTAGACGCGATTGTTATTCCAGAATTGCTAACTCAAAAAATCTCATTTGGCAGACGCTGGGAAATTTTAATTCATCAGCAGCCAAAGTTTTTGCAGCGAACTGGTGGAATTTTCTTGTTGCTCGAATTCCTTGTTAGCCCAGCACCGTTCAATATACTCTACTTGTTGTTCGCGATCGACTAATTCATCGACAAGTAAGGAAATTAGTCCTCGCCAAGCAAAGTCCAATCCAAATCTGAATGCAGAGACTTTACCATATGGATTGGGAACGTGGTTGGGAATGAGTTCTAATTGTTGGTAGTTTTCCCACTGAGAGTTGCTTGTTTGACTGAGAGTTTTCACAATCGTCCTCCTCAATTGAAGTCATTGCAGGAGGCACTTCTAAACCTGTCACCACAACGCTTGACAATTACCCAAGTTACAGTTGTGCGGTCTGTAAGCGTATGTCCGAATCTTTTTCCGTGCCTTAAGATACATTTTTATTATATAACATGCTGAACTCTTGTTACATACCTGTTTTTAGAAACATTTTTGCTCTGTCAGCTCTCTCTTTGAGCAGAGATAAAAGCTGTATTCAGCTAGCTAAAAACCTTTCTGGAAAAGAATTTCGCTCGAAAATGCTAGTTTGAAATATGGCACGATTTTATACTCTTCCAATTAGCTAATGCTCAACTCAGATGATGAGGAAATTTTTTATTCCAGCGTGGCGATCGAATACATTGTGCCACAGGGGAAAGAAGCTGTTTTTCTCAATTGGCACGATCGCTTAGTGAGTGCTGCCGCACATTACGAGGGGTTTACTCGCACAGATCTCTGTCCGCCTCTGGAATGTCGCGATGGAGTCGTCAAATGGTATTCCATCATGCACTTCGATACACCGAATCGGTTAAATCGGTGGCTGCAATCAAGCGATCGCGATCGCTTGATGGAGTCGGGACGAGAGATTTTCCAAATTTATAAATTCAAGTCATTGACGACTGGCTTAGAGGGATGGTTTTCTCTCCAGTCTGGTACAGAGAAAACGAGTTTGGGTCTCCCAGCATGGAAGCAAGTCTTATCGGTAGTTCTGGGGTTGTATCCCACAGTAATGACGCAATCGCGCTTCGATCGCACCACTTAATATTTCAGCTCCGCCGCAGGCTTGTGTTGTTAAAAAATTTAGTATACTGTATACCATGTCTATCGAGTTTAGGTTTAGGCTGCAATACTTGATGCGTGCAATTTCCTTGCTGCGTGACAATTCTAGAAGTAATCTAACAAAATTTAGACAGCGACCAATCGACAACGAACATTTTTTAAATCGATATTTTGTAGCCAAAAATACAGAATATTGAAGTTGGAGATAATTTGTATTTTCGATCGCTAAATAATTTCAAGTTGATGAGTCAAGAGAGGAGAGACAAACGATCGTAAATTGTATTAAATGATGCAAAAAAATCTCAACTCTCTGAGATTTAATGACAATTTAGTAGCAAAGAGCGACTAAACTCCAGCAGGCGATCGGTTGGAAATAAAGAGGCGATCGCTCGTGCATGACAATAACGAAAATAGTTTTATAAACCTCACAAATAAGCACTGAATTTGAGGAATATTGATGACAAAAATAAGTGTTGAATCGACTCCGCAAACGGAGGAGCGCAACGCCGTAACCCCTGTTAACAAGCTAATCTACGGACTGAACGATAAGCATCCATTTGTGGAAGCGGTGCTAGCAGCCATGCAGCATGTCTTAGCAATCTTTGTAGGTATTATTACTCCCCTATTGGTGCGGCACATCGAAGGGGAAACTTTAGGAGATGGTGTAAATTCTCTGATTGCGGCATTATTCAATACATTTCCCAACACGACATTCAGCCAGAATAATGGCGTGATTCAAATATCTTATTAAATTGGTTGTTACCTTACGATCGCAAAGAAGGAGCTACCGAGCAGGACGAGACTAATGCTGACAAACTTGCAGAGTTAGAAGCATGAGCAAAATTCAAAATTCAAAAGTTAAAATTCAAAAGTCAAAATTTTGAATTGTTTTGGTCGCTGAGTAGGAACAAGTTAAATTAGGGACGAGTTACGTAGAGGCAAGTTACATAGGGGCAAGTTACGCAGGGGCAAAGTTACAATGTATAACCTCAAGGTTGTCATCATCGGTGCGGGAATTGGCGGTTTAACCGCAGGTATCGCTCTGCGTCAGGCAGGGTACGAAGT
>NZ_JBOFLP010000358.1:0-16620 GCF_051657925.1 Chroococcidiopsis sp. | reverse complement strand
GTTGCGTGAGCCTCATAATTTAATAACATACAGTTAAATTGCGCTGCTAAATCTACTAGCTGAGGAAAAGGACATAAATCCCCAACCATACTAAAGACGCTATCAGTCATAATTAAACAACGACGGTAGCGATCGCGTTGTGCTAACTGAGTTTTTAAAAATAAAATATCTCCATGCGAATACTCAATAATTGTTGCGCCGCTGAGGATTGCCCCATTTTTTAAACAAGAATGGTTGTATTGGTCAGATAAAATTAAATCTCGTTTGCCAACTAAAGCCGCAATCGTACCTAAATTTGCCAAATATCCCGAACTGAAAACTAAAGCATCTTCAGTTTGTTTTAGAATTGCGATCGCGCGTTCCAATTCTCGATGCAATTCTCGATGTCCACTGAGTAGGCGAGAACCCGTACTTCCCGTACCGTATGTTTGCGTAGCCGCTACAGCTGCTTGAATTAGCCTTTCATCGCCTGCTAACCCTAAGTAGTCGTTACTAGCAAAGTTAAGTAGCGATCGCCCTTCCATTTGGATAATAGCACCAGGGCGGCTGTCAATTGTCTGTACGGCACGATACCAATCGGCTTTGTGAATGGTTGCTAGAGATTGTTCTATCCAAGCATAAGGATCTTTTGACATGGAAGTATTGGGCGAATGCAATTCGCGTCTACACAAACTAAGTGTGCCTACGCAGACTAATAATCAATTCAACCCGCGCCGGCGGGTTTTGCCTGTGTAGCCGCGATTTCTAATCGCCTCAAGTATAGTATGAAAGCTTCAGTAACCTCACTGAGAATAAGCGATCGCATCTTCTCACCTGAGAATATACCAACAAATACCTAGTAACATCTAAGTAGGAATGCGGAGACAGCTGCACAAGTGCAGAATAAACCAGTGAATTTGCGGTTAAATAAAAATCAGCCTCATTCTAGGATGATCTCATATTCAATTTTCACTTAGAAAACAAAAGGTGCGTTGTGGCTTCAAACGGTAACATTAAACGTACATTAGATGAAGTTCTGCCTCTTGCAGAAAGTTTGCCACTCGAAGATAAAGCCGAGTTAGTACAGCGGTTGATTGGCGAACACTCAGGCTTAAATGTAGTTATTGATAACAGCTGTTTATCTGGTTCAATTATTGGTTTGGTTAACTTAATGAGTCGCGATGAGGTTGCAGAAACATTAATTGCGATCGCAAATAGAGTTATTCTTGAAGGGAAAATTTCTAGAGGATAGTCGTAGGGTGCGTTATTAACGCACCTGACTATTTTAAACAGTAGCAAAACTAGGATTCATCGGCTGAGTTTTTCGCTCTTGAGCTACGTTTAACTTCTGAACGAACTCCTGAGTTAGCTGACTAAAAGCTTTGGCTCCAGCAGAGTGAGGATTGCTCAAAACTACGGGCATAAAACTATCAACTGCTTTAGCAACGTTGACATCCATTGGAATTTGAGTATTAAAGATTTTATCAGGGGTAAAATCCTGATTGATTCGCTGTACGACTTGCCTTTGGTATCTACCTGTAAATAGATTACCAGCCATTGTAAACACAATACCGATGAGTTGAATTCCCATGATAGCCTCGGCTTCATGGCTTTTTTTCAATTCGGCAATGCGTCTTTCTAATAACTGAATTCCTACAATTGATAGCGGTTCTGGCTTAGCTGGTAAAATATAGAAATCGCTGGCAGCAAGGGCGCTACGAGTCATGAGATTATAGCCAGGAGCGCAATCAAAAATAATGCAATCGTAGTCAGACATAATTGGCTGCAAAATCTGTCTGAGCAAAGTTCTCTCAAACCGATTCCAGACAACTTCAAAGTCCAAGCGATCGACTTCAAAAGCTTTTTCATGTAGCATTTCTGCTACCATATATTCGTCGTATAACTCAATATCTCCTGGTAATAAGTCCAGGTTATTAATATTACAGACCGAACGATGAATTGCATCTTGGATGGTAATTCTGGCTTGCGGATTTGGCTGAATAATTTGATTGATAAAATTCTTGAGGGTGCGTTTTCTTTTTCTATAGTTAGCAAACTCTGTGGGAGCCATTAAGCTGAGAGTGGCGCTAATTTGGGTATCTAAGTCAAAAATCAATACTCGCTTACCATGCTCTTTTGCTAGCGCCGTGGCTAGATTGACGCTGAGAGTTGTTTTGCCGACACCCCCTTTCATGTTAGCAGTGGCGATCGTATAGGTCATACTTGACATCCTCGCTATACAGCTCTTGGTCGGTTTGAATCTCCGAATAGCTTAGCTGCACTTGCACAAATGGGAGAAAATTGTTTGAATATCTTTATGAAATTTAGCGATTTAAGCGCTACCCGCCAGCAATCCATTTGTTCTGAATTGCTAATACCGCCGCCTGGGTGCGATCGCGTACTCCTAATTTCTGGATAATGGTGTGGACGTGTACCCTAACCGTCCCTGGGGTAATGTATAGGGTAGAAGCAATTTCTTGATTTGACTTACCAGCCGCAATTAAAGCTAAAATTTCTTGTTCTCGTTGCGTTAGCGGTAAAGTCGATTCTGCTGGAGTTGCGATCGCCTCACTCGTATCCGAGTTACGATCGAATGTAGTGCGAATTTCTGTAGTTGCCGTGCGATCCCACCAAGAAGCACCAGCAGCCACCGAACGAATTGCTAAAATCAAAGTCTCCGCAGCAATCCCTTTCAAACAATAACCCGCTGCTCCTGCGGCAATCAACCGTGCAATTAAAGACTTTTGAGAATGAGAAGTTAAGACTAAAACTGGTAACTGGGGATTTTGCTGTTTAATTTGCCGACACGCCTCTACACCGCCAATTCCAGGTAATCCTACATCGAGTAATACCACATCGAGGGCGTGACGCTGTACCATTTCTACGGCTGTTTCGCCATCCTCCGCTTCAGCAACGATTTCTATACCCGATTCTTGTTGCAATTTGACTTCTAAACCAAGGCGAAAGAGTTCGTCATCTTCAACCAGGAGTAACCGTAAGGAAGGAGACATTCTTATGTATAAACTGACAAAGCTGGTAAGCGAAAACAGAAAAGCGCACCTTGAGGCAAACGATTCTCTGCCCAAATTGTACCGCCATGCGCGGAAATAATTTGCCGTGTTAAGTATAGTCCCAACCCAGAACCTTTCGCTTGGCGATCGCCATGTCCCTGATAAAATCTTTCAAATAGATGGGGTAATTGTTCGCTGGTAATTCCCAAACCGCTATCCAAAACTTTGACAAGGCAATATCCCGTCTGGGATTCAAATACCACTTCTACCTTACCACCGCGACGCGAATGATTAATTCCATTGGTGAGGAGATTGGTAAACACCCGTTCTAATTGCAGTGCATCACCATTTACCCGCATGGCGCGGCGAAAATCTGAGTCGCCATATCCCAAATTGATATAAACTTGACGCGAAGCAGCGAGATCTGTCAAGGAGGCGATCGCTGCTTGCGCCACGGCGACTAAATCCACAGGTGCTAGCTGTAATTGCAATCCTTCCGTATCGTTGCGATAGACATCTAGCAGCGTTTCCACCAGTTGCAAGGTGGATTGATGCGAACGGATCATCTTTTCTAAGATCTTGTAGTGGGTAGGCGTAACCGTACCGAAATTTCCTCGTTCCCAAGCCTTGAGAGTTTCAATCGCACCGAGTAGCGGAGTTTTCAAGTCGTGGGTAAGCGTCGAGGCAAAATCTTCCCTAACTCTCGCCAATTCTTGTTGAGATTGTAACTGAACTTGTTGAGAAGCGATCGCAATTTCGTACTGACGGTTGCGATCGCTTAAAATTCCTGTCACAATCAGAGCGATCGCGGCTATGATGCGGCTAGCTAATGTAGAAGGTTTGACAAGTTCATTCCCAGGAACCCACAAGTTTAGAATCGTTAACACTACAGCAACGAGGGTAGTATACAATGTTGCTTTCCGACCCAAACGGGATGCAGAAATTAAAATTGGTCCTGTATAAAGATAGCCAAACACGTAATCTACGGGAGTGACGAACTCTAGGATCAACACCACTACAAATAGGCTAACAACTTGCCACAGCGAACTCCATCTAAAGTTTTTGTCAGGTAAATTTTTCTGAGTTTTGCTGAAGCGATGCAACATTTAGAGTGCCATTTTCAAGCAGTTTGAGATTATAACTAAAGGGGAAAACTAAGATTTTTCTTTATGGAGTGTAGAATTCAAACGATCGCGCTTAGAATTTTGAGTTGAGATTTCATCTTTTCATCTAGTATGACAAAGGATAGTTGCTCTGCCAATGCGATCGCTGATATATCTTACTGTTTGTCTCTATGGTAGGAAGTGTTTAGCTAGCGTTTAGTCCTAAATATACCTTCTGATATAGAAAAAAAATAAATAATATATATAGATTGATGTATTCGATTGTTGCTATTCTTATTAGCGATGTGTAAACAATTGCAGAAGCAAATTTATACCTAAATTTAATTGTAAAGTTCGCGCAATATCGGCTAGTTTATTACAAGTAATGAATATTTGGCTGACTGGTCAAACATATGAGTTTTGGAGAGCTGAATCTAGTTGGTGTTACTGTTCAAGAGAATAGTAGTTACTGTGGTGTGGGTTTATCCTGTATACAACTACCTAAAAATTGTGTTGCTGTAGGTTTGGTCAGAAAAGAGCAGTTGATATTAGCAGGCGATAAACCTACTGTTCAATATGGGGATTATATTCTTGCTTTAGCCCTTAACCCTGCACTAGTTCCCGCACTCAAAATGACTTTGAGAAAGACTCATCCTATTTCTTGGTCTCCTTTAAGATGCAGCCTCAACTGGGAAGAAAATTACCTATTATTGACAAAAGACTTTGTTGATATCTATGTATAGTGGAGGATTTTATCGAATAGCTTTGTCTTTGCTAGCTTTTGTAGAAATCTTGCCTAGGCTAGATAGTTTTAAGGAACAAAATAAAGTATTAATTATTACGTCTGGAAAGTAGGAATTAACAAGATGAATGCCTATCCTGCTTCTAACTCCAAGCCAGAAAAAAACGGAGAAATTGAATCAGCGCGATCGCGGGTTTCACAAATTAGTCAAAAACAGCATCAGCTAAATTTATACAGACTATTGCTCAGAAATTTAGGCAAGCCTGCGATGCTTTTGTGAAGCTAGCAGGAAAAGTACTCAAGTAAAAAATATATATGTGGCAAGGATTTTTTCAGATTGCATTAACGCTCGTCATCTTGGTAGCCATTACCCCCTTTTTCGGGAGCTACATAGCCAATGTTTTCTTACACAAAAAAACATTACTCGATCCGGTAATGAACCCTTTAGAACGCGTTATCTACTCATTAGGTGGCGTTCGAGCTAAAGACGATATGACTGGCTGGCAATATGCCCAGGCGATATTTTACAGCAATATCGTCATGGGTATTTTAGTCTTTTTCCTAATTATGAATCAGGGATGGTTGCCTTTAAATCCGACAAATTTAGGTGCGCCTAGCTGGGACTTAACACTACACACGACAATTTCATTCATTACTAATACAAACCAACAGCATTATTCTGGCGAGACAACCTTGAGTTATGGTTCTCAGGTGTTGGCGCTGGCATATCATATGTTTACCTCGGCGGCGACAGGACTAGCAGTAGGAATTGCGTTTATTCGTGGTTTAACAGGTAGACCTTTGGGTAATTTTTACGTGGATTTGGTGCGAGCGATTACACGAATTTTACTCCCAATTTCGATTGTGGGTGCGATCGCATTACTAATTGCAGGTGTCCCAGAAACCCTAGCAGGACCCGCAACCGTCACAACTTTAGAGGGTGCAACCCAAGTTATCGCCAGAGGACCAGTCGCCCATTTTGAATTTATCAAACAATTAGGAGAAAATGGCGGCGGCTTTTTTGGCATTAACTCCGCACACCCGTTTGAAAATCCCAATGCCTTTACAAATCTGGTCGAAATTATTGCGATGGTCTGCATTCCCGCTGCCTTAATTATCACCTACAGCATCTTTGCAAATAATAAAAAGCAAGGATGGTTACTGTTCTGGATGGTATTCATCATTTTTATCACGCTAGTTGTCGTGACAGGAGTAGGCGAATACCAAGGCAACCCTCTCGTAAATAATTTAATTGGCGACCAACCTAATTTAGAAGGTAAAGAAGTCAGATTTGGTTGGGCAGAAACAGCACTGTGGGCAGTTACAACCACTGGAACGATGACAGGTGCAGTCAACGGAATGCACGATTCTCTGATGCCAACTGGTGGCTTTTCTACTCTATTTAATATGTTCGTCCAAATGGTCTGGGGCGGTCAAGGAACGGGGACGGCTTACTTATTCGTTTACCTAATATTGACCGTGTTTTTGACTGGTTTGATGGTAGGCAGAACCCCAGAGTTTTTGGGACGAAAAATTGAAAAAAGAGAGATCGTTCTCGCCAGCGTTATTTTACTCGTTCACCCGATCGCAATTTTAATTCCCAGTGCGATTACCCTTGCCTTTCCTGATACCTTAGCTGGTATCAGCAATCCTGGTTTTCACGGTCTTTCTCAAGTTGTCTACGAATATACCTCAGCCGCCGCTAACAATGGTTCTGGCTTAGAAGGACTGGGGGATGCAACCCTATGGTGGAACTTGAGTGCTTGTTTCAGCTTGTTAGCAGGACGCTATTTACCAATTACGGCTCTGCTACTTTTAGCTGACAGCATGACACGCAAACAGCCAGTACCGGAAACTGTTGGCACATTGAGAACGGACACATTGCTATTTACTGGTGTCACAGCAGGCGTAATTTTGATTCTAGGCGTGCTAACTTTCTTCCCCGTTCTTGCTTTAGGACCAATTGCTGAAGGCTTTCAATTAGCTACTGGCAATTAGCAATTAGCTATCTCCCCCTTGTCCCCCACTCCCCTCAAATATGGACGCGACTTCGACCCCAAAACCTCCACGTTCCACACCAACTGGACCTCGTGGCTCTCGCAAACACACGCCCAAAGTCAACACTCAAGGGCTTTACAAACGAGCAATTCGGGAATCATTTGTCAAGCTCAACCCGCGAGCGATCCTGAAAAACCCCGTCATGTTTATCGTCTACGTGGGAACTGTTGTCACTTTGCTGCTCACCTTCGATCCAAATTTGTTTGGACCCGTTCGGGGTGAAAACCTGCGGCTGTTTAATGGTTTGATAACGCTAATTTTATTTTTTACCGTAGTATTTGCTAATTTTGCCGAAGCTGTAGCGGAAGGACGAGGCAAAGCGCAAGCCGATGCTCTACGTTCCACAAAATCAGATACAGTTGCCAGAAAACTATCACCCGATGGCTCGATTCAAGAAATCTCTTCCACCCAATTGCATCGAGGCGATATGGTGAAAGTGGTAGCTGGCGATGTCATTCCCGCTGATGGTGAAGTTATTGCTGGAGTAGCTTCTGTAGATGAATCGGCAATTACGGGAGAATCCGCACCCGTACTCAAAGAACCAGGTTCGGACGTAGCTAGTTCCGTAACTGGGGGGACGCGAATTCTTTCTGACGAACTGACGATTAAAATTACAGCAGATCCAGGCAAAGGTTTCATCGATCGCATGATTGCCTTAGTAGAAGGGGCAGAACGTGCCAAAACCCCGAATGAAATTGCCTTGACGGTACTGCTAGCAGTTTTAACTTTAGTATTTTTATTTGTAGTCGCAACACTACCAGCGATCGCTAATTATGTCGGTAGCCCTGTCAGCGTGGCAATTTTAATTGCCTTGTTGGTGGCGTTAATTCCAACTACTATCGGCGGTTTACTCAGCGCGATCGGGATTGCAGGGATGGATCGGGTAGCTCAATTTAACGTCATAGCGACCTCTGGACGCGCCGTAGAAGCCTGTGGCGATGTCAACACCTTAGTTTTAGATAAAACAGGGACGATCACCCTAGGAAATCGCTTGGCTGAAGAGTTCGTCCCTGTCAACGGTCACTCGATGCAAGATATTGCCAAGGTAGCGCTAGCTGCAAGCATATTTGACGAAACACCGGAAGGGAAATCTATCGTTCGCTTAGCAGAAAGTTTGAGAGCGCAGGTAGATTTCGATCGCACTGCTGCTGAAGGAATTGAATTTTCTGCCAAAACCCGCATGAGTGGGACAAATTTACCGGATGGAAGGGAGGCGCGTAAGGGTGCAGTGGGAGCGATAAAAGGCTTCGTGCGATCGCGCAACGGACGCGAAACTCCCGAACTCGATACAGCCTACGAACGCATCTCTCAATTAGGTGGTACGCCTTTAGCGGTGGCACTCAATAGCGAGATTTACGGCGTAATTTACCTTAAAGATATCGTCAAACCAGGCATCCGCGATCGCTTCGACCAGTTGCGCCGCATGGGTGTACGCACGGTGATGTTAACTGGAGATAACCGCATTACTGCTTCTGTAATTGCTCAAGAAGCTGGGGTAGATGACTTTATTGCTGAAGCAACTCCAGAAGACAAAATCGATGTCATTCAGCAGGAACAAGCACAAGGCAAAATTGTAGCAATGACTGGAGATGGAACGAACGATGCTCCAGCCTTAGCTCAGGCTAATGTGGGAGTAGCGATGAACTCGGGTACTCAAGCGGCGAAAGAAGCAGCGAATATGGTGGATTTGGATTCAGATCCAACCAAATTGATCGATATTGTGGCTATTGGTAAGCAGTTGTTAATCACGCGAGGAGCGCTGACAACTTTTTCTATTGCGAATGATATTGCTAAATACTTTGCAATTATTCCCGTAATTTTTGCTTCGGCTAAGTTGCAAAGCTTGAATGTTATGGGCTTAAATAGTACGAATTCGGCAGTACTATCGGCGTTAATTTACAATGCTGTAATTATTCCTGCATTAATTCCATTAGCATTGACGGGGGTAAAGTTTAGACCCTTGACAGCAAATCAATTGTTGCAGCGTAATATTCTCCTCTATGGTGTTGGTGGGGTAGTCGCGCCGTTTATTGCGATTAAATTAATTGATGTTGTGGTGTCAGCGGTGGGATTGGCGTAATAGCTATTTTGAGCGCGGCTGAATGCAGATGAATATATCGAGGAACAAAATCAATGAAACGACAGCAAAAAACCAGACAATTCCCAATTCCCAATTCCCAATTCCCAATTCCCAAAAAAAGATTACCCATAGTAATTTTTTTAGCCCTATCCTTTAACATCATCCTTGCTCCGGTAGTTTATGCTGCTACTAGTGAAGGTTGGCAACGTACCCAAGCTTATGCCCTAGGAATACTAGGTTTAGTAACTTTGGGATTGGTAGTTTATTTATTTGATGTTGTATTTCGACCGGAGCGTTATTAATATGTCTATTGCGGGAGAAGCTTCTAGAGCGATTCGGATGACTCTAGTTCTCTGGGTATTGACGGCTATTATTTATCCTTTACTAATATTAGTAGTAGGACTTCTCTTTCCTTACCAAGCCAACGGTAGTATTGTCCCAAATCTTCAAGGACAACCAGCTGGTTCGGCTTTAATCGGTCAAGTTTTCAGCAGCGATCGCTATTTTCAAAGTCGTCCCAGTACGACAAACTATAGCAGTTTCACAGATGAAGAACGCGATCCAGAAAATGTAGGTCAAACTACTGGTGTGTCTGGTGCTAGCAACTACGCTCCCAGCAATCCAGCCTTACTCGAACGAATTCAAGGCAAAGACGATCCAGATCCGAAAAATCAAATTGAAGGAGCGATCCCACAATTAAATGCGGCGGGAATCGAGCCAACTGCCGATCTAGTTTACACTTCTGGCTCTAGCTTAGACCCCCACATTACATTAGAAGCAGCAGAAGTACAAATAGCACGGGTAGCAAAGGCGCGAAATTTTTCTCCTGACGAAATCGTACCTCTGGTGAACAAGCACACGCAGGGCAGGTTTTTGGGAATCTTTGGCGAACCTGGGGTAAATGTATTGAGGTTGAATCAAGAATTAGATGTCTTAGAAGCGGCGAAGAAATGAAGGGCGTTCAAGAGCAGTCTGTCTGCTACACAAAAATGCACAAATAGACTGCAAAATAGATAATAGACAATTAAGTTGAGTTTTGTGAAGTGGATGCACCCATATGATTCACAAGGGTGAGATACTAAGTAATAATCCTAGCGGGAATTATAGTAGTCGTCCGATGAAACGAGGCAAACACAAAATCTTCATCGGTATGGCTCCAGGGGTAGGAAAGACCTACCGAATGCTGGAAGAAGCTCACAGGTTAAAACGCGAAGGCATTGATGTCGTTGTGGGGTTACTAGAAACCCACGGACGCAAGGAAACAGCTCAAAAAGCGGAAGGGTTAGAAATTATACCCCGCCAGCATATTTTGCGGAGCGGTTTAACATTAACAGAAATGGACACGGAGGCGATTATTCAGCGATCGCCTCAATTAGTTTTGGTGGATGAGCTTGCCCATACGAACGTCCCTGGTTCCAAATATGAAAAACGCTATCGGGATGTAGAAGATATTTTGAGAGCGGGAATTGATGTCTACTCTACTGTCAACATTCAACACCTCGAAAGTCTTAACGATCTCGTAGCGCGGATAACAGGAATTGTAGTACGAGAGCGCGTCCCCGATCGTCAGTTGGAAGAAGCGGATGAGGTGGTAGTAGTCGATGTCACCCCAGAAACTTTGGAAGAAAGATTGTTAGAAGGTAAAATTTACGCCACGAATAAAATCGACCAATGTTTGCAAAACTTCTTTCAACGCCGCAACTTAATTGCTTTACGAGAATTGGCGCTGCGAGAAGTAGCGGATAATGTAGAGGATGATGCTTTAGAACTGGATGCTCGTGCTACCAGTAATAAAAATATGGACGGGCAATACTGTAATATCCACGAAAGGGTATTAGTCTGCATCTCCACCTATCCCAACTCAGTCCAACTGTTGCGCCGGGGTGCAAGGATCGCTGGCTATGCCAACGCGCCACTCTACGCCGTGTTTGTGGAAGATCCAGAACGCTTTCTTTCTAGAGATGAAAGCTTGCACGTTGAAACCTGCGAAAAGCTGTGTCAAGAATTCGGCGGTAGTTTCATGCGCGTCAAAAGCCATGACATTGCCCAAGCGATCGCCGATGTAGCTTGTAAATATCACATCACTCAAATTGTCATTGGTGAAAGTCAGCGATCGCGCTGGAAAATTTTGTTCAAAGGCTCTCTGACTCAGCAATTAGTCCGATTGCTCAAACACGTTGACTTGCATATCATTGCTACAGATAAAAAGCAGCCCTGCGCTCAGTCAGCTGAAGACGCACCGGTATGAAGTCGTAAGTCGTAACTAATTCACCACTCCTCACTCCCCACAACAAATGTACTAGGATAAAACAGAAAAATCTTCCAGATGCAGCAGGCATGAACTTTCTAACTTACGTTCTCCATGTGGTAGGTAGTGGTGCGATCGCTTACTATACTGCTCGGCAAATCCGCGATCCCCTCACACGTCCTAATACTCTCGCTGGCTTCCAATTAGCAGAATCGGGTTCGGTTCCCTTCTTGACAAAATTGAGTCAACGTGCTGTCACAGAAGGCGATGAGTGGTTGGCTGAGAAACTGGCGAAACACGCAGCTGATGAAACTAGGCACGGTCAAATTTTCGCCCATGCTTTGAAACAACTGAATAAACAAGTCATCGATTTCAAGCGGGAGCGCGAAAAAACGCCAGAGGCAAAACCGAAGGAACAGCAGCGCAGTCCCTTTTTTGATGCTTTTTTCCAAGGCTACTCCCCAGAGCAGCTCAAGCCGGAAAATATGGAGTGGAATGTATTTCTAGCTAGCACCTACATTTTAGAGTTGGATGCTAGCAAAGATTTTGTCCGCATGGCGAATGTGTTACCTGAAGACGAACCAACTAGCCGTAACCTGAAAAAGAGCCTTCTGAGTGTAGCTCAAGATGAAACTGGTCACGCCAACTACCTCTATGAAGCCATGCTGCGGCGAATGCCTGCAACCCAAGTGCAACAACTCGTAGATGAGTGGCGCACCCGCAAAGTCAATGCTCTGATCGCATTTACTGGCAATTTATTTCAAGGCAAAGATAAACCACGTTCTCTAGTCCAAGATGGCGTTCCCGCAGAAACGCCAGCCGACTCTCAAGCGCAAGAGTTAGCAGCTGTTTAAATTTGTCATTGGTCATTGGTCATTGGTCATTTGTCCTTTGTGAGTGGTTGTTGGTTGATAGTTAACTGACAACTGATTTCCATGCTTTACTTAAACGATTTAGCTCAATTCCTCGATCGCTATTTCGCGATCGAGCGCTATTCTGCTTCTGAAAGGGGTGGTGTTTACATACCATCAACGCGCCCAATTAGTAGAATAGGACTAGCTTTAGAGCCGTGGGAAAATTTATCCCAGTGGGTGGAGAAACAAAAATTGGATGCACTGTTTTTCCATCGTCCTTGGAAATTGCAAGCGGAATTATTGCCAGATATTGGAGTCTTATCCTATCACTTGGCTTTTGACGAGTGCATGACATTGGGGTTTAATTCCCGTCTAGCGGATGTATTATCTATGTCAGACTTGGAGGTACTGGGAGAAAAACAAGGGCGAGCGATTGGTGCGATCGGCAACATACCCCAGCAAAAGCTCACGGAATATTTACATTGCATTACCGAAATTTTTGGCGGACTGGAAGAAGTACATCTAAGTAGAACAGTAGAAGTTTCGCGTATAGCAGTTGTAGGAGGAATGAACGATGAACTAGTTAGGGAAGCTGCAACACGCGGCGCTAATTTGTATGTCACTGGACAAATGCGGCAGCCAGCCGTTGAAGCTTTGAAGGAAACGGAAATTAATGCGATCGCAGTAGGACATCGCCGTTGCGAACAATGGGGTTTAAAATCCCTTGCCGGACTGTTGCGCGATCGCTGGTCTGGATTATCAGTCATCAGTGAGTAGTGAGTGGCGAGCAGCAACCAACAACTAACAACCAACAACTAAATTACGCGATCGGATTTGGCGGTAATATTTTCTCATACGTATATGCTTAAAATTGATGTAAGAAATGTGACTTTAGTAAGTCAAAAAACGTTATAATCAAACTCATATTTGGACGAGATTTTTCTAGAATATAACTGTACATTCACGGAAGTAACGAGCAGTTGGTATAAAAAATAAAATGAAGTTACAGTAAAAGTCCGCTTGAAGATTGAATAAAAGTGAAGATAAGTTTATGAAGGAATTTTTATAAGTTTATTAAATTATGTTAGTAAATTAATTTCGAGAACATCCCCTAGCGTCGGCAAGTTGGGCAATTTATAGTTTTGCTTGAAGTGTTTGGCGTGCAATATCTGTCAATGCTGCTACACAAATCTTTTACAGAGGAATCATGCAAGCTTCCCCAAACATTACCTCCGCTTGGCAACGGCTCAAAAGGAACGAACTGAGCTGTAATGATGCGATCGCCCTTCTAGTAGATAATGAAGGAATTGTCAACCAAACACTACTAGATAAGGAAGTTAGTAGCAGATTTTTGCGCCACTTTCCCGATAAAACTTCCTTGCCTCCAGCTATTCCCTTGCTATTGTGGCGTGGATGTTACTATCTCGGTTCGCCCGTATCCCTCGACTCAGAAACACTAGCCCAACTACAACAGCGCACGGGTAGCCAAATCGAAATCATTCCTATTGCTGACAAAAGCTACCGTACTTGGTTTCACTCTCAAAGCCTCAATCCCAATCGGATTAGCTCTATGCCCATAGTTAACCCGATTACGGGACAACTTGAGCAAGAAGACATCAGCGAAACTACAGAAATTTATTTGAGCAAAGCTGGCGATCAAATCGAGCGGATCAAAACTATCATCTCTGGAGCATTACGCAACCGAGCTAGCGACATCCACTTAGAGCCAATGGTAGACGGCTTGAGAGTGCGTTATCGAATTGATGGCGTGCTACGTGACATTACCACCTTACCAATAACAATGAGCCGCCGCGTCGTGATGGCGTTGAAGGTGATGTGCAACATGGACATTGCCGAACACCGCCGCCCTCAAGATGGCAGGATTGAGGAAAAGTATGCTTCAGGCGATGAAGCAGAACTCAACATGGATATGCGCGTCAGTACCTTGCCCTGCGTCAATGGCGAAAAAGCAGTTATCCGCCTCTTGCCCCGAGAAAATCCCTTTACTCACTTGGGTAACCTGGGCTTTGTTCCAGAAACGATGAACGCCTACAAAGCTTGGTTAGAGCAACCCCAAGGCATGATTATTCTAACGGGTCCCACGGGGAGCGGTAAAACTAGTACGCTTTATACGAGTTTGCAGAATGTTGCTAAAGAACACGTTAACGTCGTCACGGTAGAAGATCCGGTGGAGTACGTACTGCCAGGAATTACTCAAACGCAAGTACACGAAGCCGCAGGGATGACATTTGCCGCTGGGATGCGGGCAATTTTGCGCCAAGATCCAGACATTATCATGGTGGGTGAAGTTCGCGATAGCGAAACGGCAGAAACCGCAGTCAGAGCGGCGCTGACCGGACACTTGGTATTTACTACTCTCCACACGAATGATGCACTCGGGGCAATTCCACGTCTGAAGGATTTAGGTATAGATCCTGGTTTGTTAAGCGATGCCTTGTTGGGAGTGGTGGCTCAGCGTTTGGTACGTCGCGTTTGTCCTCATTGCAGTGAGCGATTAACCCCTACAGAATCAGATTTGAAAGTGCTGGGATTGGGACGAGACCAAATCCGTACTGATACGTGGCGTAAAGGTCGAGGTTGCTCGATGTGCTTCAATTCTGGATTTTTGGGACGGGAAGCAGTGGTCGAGTTAATTGACGTAGACGATCGCATCCGCGATATTATCTACGAAGGTACGATGACCCAGTTACAGCGTTACTTGCGAGAGATTAACTATGCTTCTTTCCGCAAGGCAGCGGTAGAGAAGGTAATGGCTGGGTTGACCACCGTACAAGAAGTCTTGCGCGTCCTACCTCGTTGTGCTTTGTACAACAACCATTTTGCCAGTGATGGCGTGGCTGAATCGGAATATGAATTAAACGGGCGCAAGCTTCCTGAATTGGGGAGAATGCAATAGCGATCGCGGTATGCGTCTCAATAGGGGCGCACAGATGTGCGCCCCTACCAATTTATTCGTATATCGAAGCTATTTCCAAACAAAAGAGGGGAAGGATTTTTGTTTTCCTTCCCCTCTTTCTTGCGGTTATTTTGATTATTTTCGGCTCGATCGCCTTCTTTGAGTCTTTGACGCATCATCTGCGCCTGTTTCTTCAGTTGTCTGGCTCTTGCCGCACCGCCTCTCCCTTTGTCGTTTCTACCTTCGCGACGGGGCGACTCCCATCGTTTGAGTCGCATACTCTGCTCCTTTGCAGCTTTTCTGGTATTGTGCTGATGGGCAGGAGGAGAATCGAACTCCTATGGGTTTAAGCCCGCTTGATTTTGAGTCAAGTGCGTCTACCAGTTTCGCCACCCGCCCTTTTTTTCAGCTTTACCATTGTAATCTATTTTTGTATTTTCTAACAAGTTTTGATATTCGCGACTAGATGCCCAGCGATCGATTTCTCTAGCGCGTAAGACTGGCACGGGATGGGTGAGTTGAGAGGAGTGAGCCGATTTCAGCATTTCGCCAATTTCGGTATTGCTAATATTGTCGTAAGCGCGCGCTTGCTCGATAAAAGCATCGAGATTGAGCTGGGAAGCAAGAACGGGAGAACCGCCAGCGAGTTTCATCAATATAGACATTACGACTTTGGGGTCTTGAGTCGCTAGCAAGGCAGCGCGATCGCAGGTAAACTCAGCACAGCGTACCCATTCTAATAGTTGCGCCTGTAGGGTTTGGACGAGTAACTGACCCACATTCGGCAGTTGTCCGGCTGCGAGGACAATTAAATTCACTAGCGTCAAATAGACACCGTGGTCGCATTTGAGATGACCCAGTTCGTGAGCAATTACCGCCTGCACTTCCTCTGGTGTCAGCAGATCGATCAGCGAAGTGTGCATGACAATAAATGGCTGTTTGCCCCGCATGGCAAACGTGTAAGCATTGGGGACTGGATGCTGTCTAACATATAATTGCGGCGGTTCCAGATCCAAAACCTGACACGCTTCTATTAACAGTTGATGATATTGAGGTAATTGGCGATCGCTCACCAAAATACTTGAGGCGATATTTTCGATATAGAAAAATTGTTCTGCCAATTGTCCTAATAAATTTCGCACCAGCAAATCGACACCAGGAATTTGTTTCAGTGCTTTAGTAGCTTCTAAGTCCAAAGGATGACGAAAAGAATCTGCTTTAAGCCCAACTAACTGCGTCTTGAAGGAAGACATGAGTATTGCGAACCAGTTTGTAGTATATGGATGCGATCTTATCAGTCACCAGTTATCAGTGACCAGTTGTCAGTATCAGGGAGCAGGGAGTAGGGAGTAGGGAGCGCACGAGCAGGGAGTAGGGAGTAGGGAGCAGGGAGCGCACGAGCAGGGAGCGCACGAGCAGGGAGCACGCACCACTCTCTTACCGTCAGCCGTCAACAATCGGGTAAAGGAATTTTCATCGAACCGCAATCTTTGCGATTGCAGAGATACCATTTTGCGGGTGCGACTGCGCCTTCGGTGTCGAAGTAAACGAGTCCTTCAGGAATGTTGTAGTATACTTCCACGATCGCCTCGCAGCCGAGAAGGCGCTGGAGTAGAGACTTGAGGATG
>NZ_JBOFLP010000357.1:0-24239 GCF_051657925.1 Chroococcidiopsis sp. | reverse complement strand
TAGAAGCAAAAACTGACTAGACACAATCCCGCGATCGCCGAAGGAAGTCGCGCCGCCCATTCGTTGACTCCTAAAGCGTGAAAGGCGATCGCGATCGACCAATATATTAGAGGTGGTTTATCAAATCGCGTCTCGCCATTGAAATAGGGCGTGATCCAATCTCCCGTCACTGTCATTTGGCGGGCAGCTTCTACAAACAAAGGTTCTGTCTCATCCAGCAGCCCGTTACTACCTAAGCGCCAGAAAAAAGCCATTCCTCCTAGTAGCAACAGCCAGATAATAGCCAACAGCCAAGCTAAGGCTGTCCGATCCGATCTGTTTTGCAGCCAATGGTCGAGGCTGCGAGCCAAACTCAGTTTCATGCGATCGTGCGGTCAAACGACCCGTATGAGTGGTCGTGTTTAATTGTAGTAGGGAGTGGGGTGACAGTGACCAGTGAAGAATGGGGTGTAGTGAATTTTGAATTTTGAATTCTTTGCCGACTCTCGACTCCCGACTACCGATTTAAGGCTGTAAAACTAACTGCCACTCAGAAGTTTTGCGATCTAAAACTGGTGTTGGTGTCTCGCCTACGACATATGGACCCCAATAACGACGCGATCCATCTTCAGCGAAGGCAACGATGATATCTCCTTCTTTCAGCTTTAGGTTGCCTTGCGGTAGAGATAAGATTAATCCTTGGCTGCTACCTTCTCCAGGTGCAAAGTCCCAATGGATGGGTTCGCTATATTTATCCTTATTAGCTGTATTAGCTGTAGAATTCGTTCCAGGCTGTTTTGTCAGTAGTGCGACGCGCAAAGGTTGCTCGCTTTGGTTGCTAACGCGCAAAGCCCCAGGAACGGGTGCTGCGGTTGGTGCTTGTGGAGTTGACTGGGCTATAGTTGTACGTTCTACCGATCGCTCTGATGATGTGGAAGCTGATGGAACAGTGGCAGTACTGTTAGTTACGTCAGTTTCAGATGGGGAATTTATCGCTGATTTCCCTGGCAAGACTGCTGTATCCGATCCCATCGGTTCGATGGTAATCGAGACTTGAAACCACAGCAGTAATATCCCTACCAGTCCCAATACACCCAATACAGAAGCAATAATTACCGCAGGATAAGATACGGAAGATTTGGCGTTCATATTCTCTACAAATAAAGATAATTTTTGAAGTTAACGTGCGGTTTGGTGACTGAGCGGGATGCTATTTTTGGTAACTGGTTACTGTAAAACTGGTAACTGTTGCGATCGCCTCCCTATTACTATTGAAACAGGCTTAAAGCTGGGATGAAATACGGCGAAGGAAATATTAGCTCAAATTTTGTTTTGTTATAGTTAGCAGCAACTTCAAAAAATGCAAAATACTCGAATTAACGGGCTTTTAGGGGCAATTGCGGCAGCAACACAGCGATGGTTTTTCAATCCTTGGCGGCGCTTATCTTTTTTAGTAGTCAGCTTGCTATTCGGCTTTTTCCTTGGTTCCGCTTTCTCCACCATAGCCGGACAAGCGGCTGATTGGGATATTATCGGCGCTGGGGTTTTGGTTGCTGGCAGCGAAATTATCGATCGCATCTATTACAACCGTATCTGGCAAGCAAGGCGCGGGTTGTGGCTAGAAGCACTAAATGCGCTCAAAATTGGTTTGACTTATAGTTTGTTTCTAGAGGCGTTTAAGCTAGGGTCGTGAATCAGTGACCAGTGACCAGTGACCAGTGACCAGTGACCAATGACCAATGACATATCGCAGCTTTTACGCTCTTTTTACCCCACATTTGAGCATTTCTGTCAAACTACCCTTCACAAGCCACCACAGCAGTTAGAGGAGACGCTACGGCGTTTGTGGCTACCCTTGGGTATGCAAATAGCGTCCTACCGTCAGGCGCAGTCACGTACTTTAATTCAAGGTATTTTGGGCGGACAGGGGACGGGAAAGACGACTCTAGCTAAAATACTTAGTTTAATTTTAGAGCATTTGGGTTGCCGAACTCTGAGTTTATCTCTGGACGATTTGTACAAGACTTATAGCGATCGCCTAGCTTTACAACAGCAAGACCCGTGTTTCATTTGGCGGGGTCCACCAGGAACTCACGATATTCAATTAGGTTGGCAGGTTTTGGAGCGTTTGCGCCAACCCGATCCCAATTCACCCATCGAAATTCCTCGTTTTGATAAATCAGCTTGGCATGGTGCGGGCGATCGCGGTACACCTGAAATCGTGAATGGTGCTGATATTGTTCTATTTGAAGGTTGGTTTGTGGGAGTCAGACCGATCGATCCAGCTAGTTTTGACCGTCCACCGCCGCCAATTAATACTTTCGAGGATCGAAAATTTGCTATCGATATGAATACTCGATTGCAAGAGTATTTACCTTTATGGGACAAACTAGACCGATTAATAATACTTTACCCAGTTGATTATCGTCTCAGCAAACAGTGGCGTAAAGATGCTGAGCATCAAATGATAGCAACAGGTAAAACAGGAATGACCGATTTACAAATCGAGCAATTTGTAGAATATTTTTGGAAAGCACTTCACCCAGATTTATTTATTAAACCCCTAATTCAAAATTCCCAGCGAGTAGATTTAGTTATAGAAATTAACCACGATCGATCTATTGGTAAAATTTATCGTCCTACCAATCTCACTTAATTCAATGGTGCTGATTACTATGGACGAACGATTTATTATACAGCTACTTAGCAAATGCTGGTCGCCAGAATCGAGTTCTCTTTATACTGAAGAACATCCTGCAAAAGGACAATGTAGCGTAACTGCTCTTGTTATCCCGATTATCGATCAAATGCATTTCAGCAATGTCTGAGAAAGCAGATATAGGAAAGAGAATAAATATATCGACTAAAAATCTCTTTGTGTCCTTACTTTGCACCTTTGCGCGGACACAAAAAAAGACCTTACTCCCCTCCTTGAATCTGCTGCACTATATCGTAAAAAGGCTGCCAATCATCTTCATTTGTAATCGCCTCCCAAACCGATTCTATAACTGGTCTTAGCAAAGCAACATTAGGATTAACTTGTTGCAATCTTCGAGAAACATTATCCATTTCTCCCCGAGAAAGCTGACCTAAAACCTGATGATAAAGTTTCCGCCACTCATCCCAATAATCTAGCGGTAAAACATCTACCAAAAACAAAATAGAATTTACATCCTCGCGCCAACTAGGAGAAAAGCTTTCTGTTAATTGAATAAAGAATTGATGGTAAGAAATTTGAGTATCTTTCAGCAAACTCACCGTCAATTGCAACAGCCGATCTAATTCAGATGAGTTTGTCGCAGTCAACCCCAACTTTTTCAGCATCAAACTTCTATAAGCGATCGCATAACATTCATCAAATTTTGCTAACCCAGCTTCCAAATCGTTTGCATCAATCACTGCTTTCAACGGCTTCTGAAGCATTGCCAAATTCCACTGACAAATATTTGGCTGCTGTCCGTAACAGTAACGCCTGGAATAGTCAAAATAAGCCGCAGTAAATAGCGGATCGTAGGTAGGAATGAAAGCATAGGGACCGTAATCAAAACTTTCACCCGTAATCGACATATTATCCGTATTCAAGACCCCATGACAAAACCCAGCCGCCATCCATTGAGCAGTTAATTCCGCCACTCGCTGAACTAGCTCGGCATAAAATAGGGCATAAGCATCAGATTTACCCCAAAGATGCGGATAATAATAT
The DNA here is from genome assembly GCF_051657925.1 of Chroococcidiopsis sp. Lineage (NCBI taxonomy): Bacteria > Bacillati > Cyanobacteriota > Cyanophyceae > Chroococcidiopsidales > Chroococcidiopsidaceae > Chroococcidiopsis > Chroococcidiopsis sp. The sequence goes on along the minus strand of NZ_JBOFLP010000357.1, from coordinate 20,557 downwards.
TCGATCGCGTGGTCTACAAGTTTCTTAATTAAATCTGTACGTTTGAGATAGTGCAAGCGTTCAAACGTACCAAAACGAATGTGCGATCGGCTAAATCTTACCATCACCGAAGATCGCGTCGGAGAAGGTTCGTCACCGCGCCATAGTTGTTCCCCCGTCTCAACTAAACTGAAACAGCGAGAAGTCCGCACACCCATGTAATGCAAAGCCTCTGCTGCTAAAACTTCCCGCACCCCGCCTTTAAGGGTTAACCTACCATCGCCGCCACGGGAATAGGGAGTTGTGCCAGAACCTTTCGTGCCAAAATCGTAGAGTTCGCCGTCTACGCCGCGCACTTGACCGTAGAGAAAACCCCTCCCATCACCTAAAAACGGGTTATACTCACCAAACTGATAGCCGTGGTAGCGGAGTGCTAGTAAAGGTTCTCGTCCTTGAAATTTACCAAAAGCCTCAATAAAGTCTGTATCTGTTACTGCTACGGGATCTAGTCCAATTTGAGGTAACAAGCGATCGCTACGATAGCGCAAAACATGCTGGGAAAATTCGGCAGCGCTGACTTCATCAAAATAATCGCCGCCTAGAGATTCTAAGGCAGGTTCGTAGTCAAGAGATAGAAAAGGATTGGCTCTATTATTCATCACCAGCAGGTCTAATTAGCTGTATAGTCTATTGTTGCATCTAGACTTGTAGGTATTTCTTCCTTTTGTCCGATCTACACGCAGAGGTTAGATCGTATGATTGGTTAAAGAATATGGTTGTAGTTGCTTGTATTCATTAAAAAGTAACTGCCGTGTTCTTTTGCCGCAGGCAAGTAGAGCGAATGGTCAAACCCGATTGCTTTACATCACGATCGCAGAATAAACCTTTGACAATCGCTTTTGACAATTGCGAAGGTTTTCTATACTGAGAAGAGGAATACTGGACTACTTTATATCTATGAGCGACATCCACGATCAAATCGAACAGGAAAGAGAACTAGCAAGACGTGCTTGCGAAACCAGCGGCGACAGTTCTGCTGAGTGCGCGGCAGCTTGGGACGCAGTAGAAGAATTACAAGCTGAGGCTTCCCACAAACGGCAGGTCAAGCCCAAATCTTCTCTAGAAATGTACTGCGATGAAAACCCTGAAGCTGCTGAATGCCGCGTTTACGACGAATAAAGTTCGAGTTAGCATTACCGAACATTAACTTAGATGGCAACAAGGATAACTTTTCTGTATCCTTTGTTGCTATTTTTCAGCAAATAATTGGCACTTAGCGATTAGCAATTATTATTGTTATCGGTGGTTAAATACATAAACCTTAGTCCTCGATCTCTAGCCTCCGATATATGCAAAGCGATATTTGGTTTCGACCGTTGATTTGGATGGATTTTCGCCTCGCGCTGTTATTTACCGTCATAGCGCCATTGGTTTTGATTATCTGGGCTGTCGTACGAAAAGTACAACCCATGCAACACCTGCTAGCAATTTACTGGCGGGTGGCGAGTTTGCTAGCGATCGCATTGTACGTGTCCATCGCACCGTTCCAGGTGGGATTCCTTGCCGGATTGATGTCACGCATTCTCATTCCCTTGTCTCTCTGGTTTTGGATCGATCTAAATGAAGAAATTGAAGACCTGCCAGGTAGTGCTTTGAAACTCAGCTTCAATGCTTGGCGCTGGGCGGTGACGCTTTACTGTATCATCAGCGCGATCACTCAATTACCGAGTTTACAGTGTGCCTTTTCAGACAAGTTTTTGCAAGATCCGTTGTGTCAAGCTTGGCTGGAAGTTCCTTTGGTTTATAAAGATATCTTTCATCCAAATACGCAACCAGGTTTCCTCGGCGTTATTGGTGGCATGGGTTTAGTTGTTTACGTCTTGTACTTAATCTATTTTGTTTTCCTTAAACTAGGTAAACAAGGACGATTTGCAGTCAGACAATGATAGATTCTGTAGGGAAACGACTGGAAAAATATTCGGCGATCGCTAAGCAAGAGGTTTTGATCGTCACTGTGGAAATTGACGGTGTTAGCGATCGCATTGCCATCTTCAAAGGTTTCTCCAGTTCGTTAACCAGTCCTACAGCCTTCGATCCAGACGTTCCAGTCATTCCAGATACGGCGAGGATTGTGGCGATCGATCGCGTCGCCAGTCCCTACAATCCTCAGTCTCCTCAATACATCCAGCAGGGGCTGACTTGGGAGGAATTTCAACCGCTACTTACAGCGTTGGGAGTCTAGCGCTCAACTTTCTGCTGACACGCAAATTTAAGCAAACAAATTTCAATTTTAAATAAAATTACGACTTCTATTGCTCTATCTGCACGCAGAGATAGTAGGATTGCGGATAAAGTCTACTAACGTAGCACTTAAAAAATAGTGACAGCTCCCAGCACCAAACGAAGTTTGGTGTGGGCTTCTCACCAACTCCAGCCATTGCTTACGGATGCGATGAGCTTTATTGACGACACGAACTGCCCTGCCGCGCCGGAACTAGTACAAAAGACTACTTTCCCCTCTGTACTGTCAGAGTTTTACCTACCCACAGAAGCGACACTGAATGTCAATTACTGGGTAGAACCCGATACTCTGAGTTGTCAAGGTACAACTAGACCGGACAGCAATTTCAGCTTGTTCCGATGTATTAATTATCACACGAATCGCCGTTGAGAGCTAAAAATATTTTTGTTTTACAAAAATCTACCGAAAATTTTAAGGAAGTGTTATTCTCCAAACGTGGGTCTTGCGTGAGGAGTCAGGAGTAAAAATTTTTATGCTAAAGCAAAATTATAGACGAGATCGCCAAAATAAAACAAATATACTATCAAATAGCAACTCGCAACTCGATCTTCCCGCTACAGCTTTATTTGGTACGGATGGCATTCGGGGACGAGTAGGAGATTTACTCGATGAAGCTTTGGCTTGGCAAGTAGGTTTCTGGACGGGTCAAGTTTTACAGCAGCAGACTGACAACGATCTCAGTCCGGTTATCGTGGGACAAGACTCCAGAAATTCGAGTGAAATGCTAGCAACTGCCTTATCTCAAGGTCTTGTAGCTGCAGGACTAGATGTTTGGCATATCGGTCTATGTCCGACTCCTGGCGTTGCCTATCTCACCAGTGCCAGCAATGCTACAGGTGGAGTCATGATTTCTGCCAGCCACAACCCTCCAGAAGACAATGGAATTAAAATTTTTGGCAGCGATGGCGCTAAACTTTCTCAACCCTTACAAGAAGCAATTGAAGCAGGGATCGGGGGGAAGGTAGTACCCACCTCTATTCAAGGTCAGGGATACTACGTTCGGCGACCGGAGTTAGTCCAGAACTACGTCGAGTCTTTAAAAGTGCCGCTGTTATCCGATCGGGATTTTAGCGGAATGCGTGTCGTGTTAGACCTGGCATGGGGGGCAGCAGTTGGGCTAGCGCCGAGTTTATTCCGCGATCTAGGTGCAGAGGTAATTTGTTTGCACGATCGACCCGATGGCGATCGGATCAACGTTAACTGCGGTTCCACTCACCTCGGACTGCTGAAATCAGCTGTAAACCAAAATTCAGCCCACCTGGGATTTGCCTTTGATGGGGATGCCGACCGAGTGCTAGCAGTCGATTGTCAAGGTAGACCTGTAGATGGCGACTACATCCTTTACTTGTGGGGACAAACCTTGCGACAAGCGCAAAAGTTGCCAGATAACTTGATTATTTCTACTGTCATGGCAAACTTGGGTTTCGAGCGGGCGTGGCAAAAGCAAGGTGGTAAAATGATTCGGACGGCTGTAGGCGACCAATACGTACAAGCAGAAATGGTACGAACTGGAGGTATGTTAGGCGGAGAACAGTCGGGGCATATCCTTTGCCGTCACTATGGTATTGCTGGGGATGGTTTATTAACTGCCCTCCACTTAGCTGCATTGGTTAGACAGGCAGGAGTCTCTTTAACCCAATTAGTAGACCAAAGCTTTCAAACCTATCCGCAACTATTACGCAACGTGCGAGTTGAAAACCGCGATCGCCGGATGAATTGGCAACAGTGCGAACCCCTACAAAATGCGATCGCCCAAGCCGAAGCCGCAATGGGCGATCGCGGTCGCATCTTAGTCCGCGCCTCCGGTACGGAACCCGTGATCCGCGTCATGGTTGAAGCCGCCTGTAGCGAACTCACCCACCATTGGACGGAGACTTTAGTTTCCGCCGTCGAAAAACATGTGGCGGCGTAGGTGTAGAGACGTTACATGTAACGTCTCTACAGCGATCGTGTAAAAACTTTTTGGGGTCTAGCTAGTGCTGCTAGACCCCTACAACGTAGGTTGAATTTAATTCGTTCAAAGCAGACTCAATTAATGCACAACAACTAAGGTGAACAATTCTTGGATCTCTAGCATAGTTGCGTCTTTCCAGACCGTAGGTTTGGTACTTTCACCTCTTGGTTATTTACCTTTGGGTGACTTGCCTCTAGGTCTATGCTTGAGCGATCTCAAGTGGGCTTTTGACAGGGGACACTAGGTCATTGCCCGATAGATTTGTTTTTTGTTTGTTTTTGTTTGTGTCCTAATACATCTAAAGTAGCACTGCTATCTTCCCACCACAACCTACTATTTACTAAAATTAAAAATTTGTGAAATCTCTCCAAATTCGCGCAATATTAAGTAACGCTGACAGCCAACCGTCAACTGTCAACCGTTAACTGTTAACCATCAACCATTTAAACATCAAAGTTTAAACATCAAAATTCCACATAACAGGGTTTTCATCTAAACGATCGGTGACGCTTCTGCCGATCGCGTCAATTTCCTGCAACTCTTCCGGCGAGAGATAGACATCTGCGGCTTTAGCATTAGCAACGGCTTGTTCGGCGTTTCTCGCTCCAACGATCGCATTGGTTTGCGGTTGGGCAATTAACCAAGCGATCGCTAGATTAGCTAACGAGATTTGATGTTTTTCGGCAATTTGGCGCAGTCGATCTAAAGCTTGTTGCGCCCGCACGTAATTTTCTCCCTGAAACAACCGATTCTTATTGCGATGATCGTCGGGATGAAATTTGTGTTCGGGTCCGAATTTTCCTGTCAGCAGCCCTTGTGCTAGCGGAGAGTAGGCGAGGATAGAAATATTATTTTCTACACAATAGGGCGTGAGATCTTTTTCTGCCCAGCGCCAGAACAGAGAATAAGGTGGTTGAACGCTATCGATCCGCCCGTATTGGGCTGCTTCTGCTAGTTGGGTACGGGAAAAATTAGAAACGCCGATCGCCCGAATTTTCCCCTGCTGTTTCAATGTATTTAAAGCGCCCATCGTCTCTTCGATCGGCACAACTTCACTTTTATACGAACCAGAGGGCCAGTGAATTTGGTAGAGATCGATATAATCTGTATTGAGATTTTTCAGCGATCGCTCGCACGCTTCAATAACTTGGTCGTGTTTTAAATGATTGGAAAACACCTTCGTTGCATAGATTGCGCGATCGCGCACGTCAGAGAGGGCTTGAGCTACGATTTGTTCTGAATGCCCTTGTCCGTAAACTTCCGCCGTATCTATGGTCGTAATACCAGCCTCAAATGCTGCCCGTATCGCTTTGACAGTTTCGGCATCCTCTATCCCTACCCACATAGCTTTACCAGCTTGCCAGGTTCCCATAATAATAGGGGTAATTTTAATCTCCGATGTCCCAAGCGATCGCAATTCCATGCCATTCTCCTAAGTTATGAAGTTCTGTATAGATTTTAAAAGCCTGACACAGATCGTGCTTACACCTGTAGTCAGTTGTTAGTGAAAAAAAAGGAGCGCACGAGCAGTTATCAGTGACCAGTGACCAGTGACCAGTGACCAGTGACCAGTTAGCAGTGTCTTGTTCTCACGCACCACGACGCGGCACGCAGCTCCAATGCGCGGGACACCCGCGCGGGGGGCGACCGCTTCACCACGCACCACGCATCACCAATGACAAATGACAAATGACAAATGACCACTCTTTCCCCAGTTGTGATAGGCTATTGCGCATTAATAGTGTCTAGAGGCTGAGAGGATAACAAAAATGAGGGTAGGACTATTATTCGGTGGACGATCGGGGGAACATGAGGTATCGATTAGTTCGGCAAGGGCGATCGCTAAAGCCATCTCGACGGGAGAAAACCGAAATAAGTACGAGCTACTGCCATTTTATATCCAAAAAGACGGGCGCTGGTTAGCAGGACAAGCATCTCACAAGGTTCTGGAGTCGGGGGTTCCGGTATTCACGTCGGCTGATTCTGTTGCTTCTCAGTCTCAGTTAGGTGGATGGGAAGATGAGGAGGTGAAAAATAGCAGCCAACTCAACAACTTCCACGATGCAAAAATGCTCGATTGTATCCCAGCTTCTTTACCTCAAGTTGCATCTGTTGATGTCTGGTTTCCAATCTTACATGGACCCAATGGAGAAGATGGGACGGTGCAAGGACTGCTGAAATTAATGCAAGTCCCCTTTGTTGGTTCTGGTGTTTTGGGTTCGGCGCTGGGAATGGATAAAATAGCGATGAAAATGGCATTTGCCCAAGCGGGATTACCGCAGGTGAAGTACGTCGCCGTCAATCGTTCTCAAATCTGGTCAAATCCGTGCGTATTCCCCAAACTTTGCGATCGCATTGAGGAAACTGTGGGTTATCCCTGTTTTGTCAAACCTGCTAACTTGGGTTCTTCAGTTGGAATTAGTAAAGTGCGATCGCGATCGGAATTAGAAACTGCTCTCGACAACGCTGCTAGCTACGATCGCCGTATAATTGTCGAAGCTGGTGTGGTTGCAAGAGAGCTAGAATGTGCGGTTTTAGGTAATGATGAACCCAAAGCCTCAGTAGTGGGCGAAATTACTTACCAAAGCGATTTTTACGATTACGAAACCAAATACAGTGCAGGGATGGCAGATATTATAATTCCCGCCGCCATTCCAGAAGCTGTTACCTCTCAAATTCAGCAAATGTCTCTCGAAGCTTTCGCATCTGTCGATGCTGCTGGCTTGGCTAGAGTAGATTTTTTCTATACAGAAAGCGGCGAAGTCTTAATCAATGAAATTAATACCATCCCTGGTTTTACTGCGACTAGTATGTATCCCATGATGTGGGAAAAAAGCGGTATTCCCTTTCCAGAATTAGTCGATCGATTAATTCAATTAGCTTTAGAAAGAAACCGATAACAGTTGACAGTTATCAGTTATCAGTTGTCAGTGAAGAAAGGGAGCGCACGAACAGGAAGTGGGGAGAATAACTTCTGACTTCTGACTTCTGACTTCTGACTTCTGACTTCTGACTTCTGACTTCCCACTTACTACTCACTTTCTCTAATGCAGCATCAAAATAGTTCGCAACATACTATTACTAAGCCTCTTGCTTCAGACGATGAAATTAAAAGAGTTAGAATGCAAAACAAACGAAAAAAAGTAGCTAATTCTTATTTCATTCGAGAACTGATTCAGCGCTATCCAAGGTTGGTTTTGCTTGGAGTTAGTGCTTTTTTATTATTCGCTATTTACTCTTCTATCACGAGTATATTTCAGATTGGCGTTTTGAAAGAAGAAACTGGAACGACATCTGTAACTCCTGCAAATACTTCAAATCCTTCACCTGCATCATCTGATAATTCTTTGTCTTCGTGGTTGCTAGGTGCAGTCACTCTGGGGGCTGCTGTAGGTGGAGTTGCGATCGCCAAGCGTTTGTCTAAGTCATCGTCAGACTTGTCTCAATTTTTCTTACAATTTCACTCTTCTCCTCAGCAACAATTTTCGCCATTGCGAGAATCAATTCTCAGTCTTTCCTCCCTCAAACTTTCAGAACCAAAACCGACTTGGGCAGAATCTTCTATGGAGGCAGAATCGGAGCTAAATATCCATTCACAAACAGACGAGTTTACTATTTTAATAGAAGAAGATTCATTAGACGATGGAAAAGAAAACTTTTTAGAGACGCTAGAACTAACACCAGAAGAGAAAAATCTTATCTTTGAAAATATTGTTTTTCATCAGAGATCGGAATTATCGTCAGTAGAAGATATCTCCCCTTCTGAAACCGAATCGAATTCAGAACCAGAAAATGATGTATACTTTCCTTGTAGTAGATCTTTAGCAGAAATGTTAGATCTGCGTCAGAAACTTTCTCTAGCAACACTGTTAGAAATTGACAAACAATAGCCTTAGTTCCTTATCTCCTCATGTCTGCCACACTAAAAGAATTCTTGGAAGCCTGCGAAAGCCTCTCCACGCTGCGTATCATTGTCACTAGCAGCGCGGGTGTTTTAGAAGTCCGCAGTAAGTTACAAAAGCTGTTTTATGCTGAATTACCCAAAGGGAAATATGCAAATATGCACGCCGAAGGCTTTGAATTTCACTTGAATATGGATGAAATTCAGCAAGTTAAGTTCGAGACTGGGGAAGCGAAACGAGGTAATTTTACAACATATGCAATTCGATTATTAGACCAACAAAATCAGCCTGCTTTGAGTTTATTTCTACAATGGGGCAAACCAGGAGAATACGAGCCTGGACAGGTAGAAACTTGGCATTCCTTACGAGAAAAGTACGGTGAAGTATGGGAACCTGTACCAGTTGAAAGTTTGTAAGTGTTGAAAAACTTTCTCGTGAAAAAAACTCGGTTGCTATCCCTAACTCTAGTCTTATTCTTATTCTGGATAGGTGAAGCTAATGCCGGACAATTAAACGATCGCATTGCAACCTTTCCTAAATGGGATAATAAGCCTACAGTACAGGTTGCATCTGGCGATTTAGTCTATCCAGAGTGGATGGCAGGAACTTGGATGGTAAAAAGTACTTTAGTTGATTTGGTTGCTCCTTTAGCCCCAGAGATTACTACCCCTGGATTTGAAGGTAATCGGCGTTATTTGAACCAACCAGTTCAGTTTCAAGTCAAGTTTATCAAGCAAAACTTACTCGGACAACCCTTAAAGTTAATTCCCCAGCCTGTGAAGGTAAAATCGGCTGTGGTAGCAGATCGAGCTTTTAATGGTCTAAGTCTAGCAAGAGCATATCTGGGCGATCGCACTGTGAAAGCAGTAAAAGTCGATCCAGACTCGCCCAACCGTCAGATTACCTTATTACAGGGCGATCGCCAACTCATTTCGATTGTGACTGGTCGTACTACAGAAGTGACAGCAGAGAATGGATATGTTACTACAGAAGTATTCGGGCAGCAATTTCGCGGTAATAGGGCGCGTCCCTATTTCAACCAAGTAGAATCGACAACCGCATATCACTACGTACCCAATTCTACTGTTAAAATTGTCGCCGACCAGTTTACGGCTGTTTACCTATCTGCTCAAGATCCAGATTACTTTAAAGCGGGCGATCGCCCCGTTGCTCTCTATCGCTACCGCTTGGAATTTTCCTCACAAACAGATCTTTAAAAGCGGCTTCTCTTACGTCTTCTGGCGATCGCTTTGCGCTTGCGCTTTTCAATTGGAGTTTCAAAGTGGCGCAGTCGTCTTAAATCTGGAAAAATCCCAGCCTTCGAGACTTGACGCTTAAACCTACGTAATGCCGATTCTATATTTTCATTTTCACCCACAACCACTTGGGTCATAGTATCTCCTCCTAAACTTGCGTTGACGATCGGGCAATTGCACCTCCTCTGAAAAGAGTTTGTGCTAAATTGCCCGTTCAAACTGGTACACTCCTGACAGTGAGTGCGAGACTAACATTGAACTTCAAGCTATCCAGCTAAATTACAGTAGCAAGTTCTGTCGGAAATGCTAATGCATTCGATCGAAATTGGAAATTTTGCTCTAATTGTAACTGTCTACTTTCGTCTCAAAGGAATTTAGTAGCGATTGCGCGAGTAACCACCGCCGCCACCGCCGCGATTATTTCCCCAGCTACCACCACGGCTCTTTTCTTCGCGCGGTCTAGCCTTATTGACCTTAAGTTCTCTGCCCATCCACTCAGCACCGTCTAAAGCTTCTATCGCTGCTGCTTCCGCTGCTTCTGTTTCCATTTCTACAAAAGCGAAGCCGCGCGGACGACCAGTTTCTCTATCGGTGGGTAGTTGCACCCGCTTTACGGTGCCATATTCGCTAAATACTTTGCTGAGTTCTTCTTCTGCGACTTGATAAGACAAGTTTCCTACGTATACTGACATTGCGTCCCTCACTGTGTTGTCGAAGTACTTCCGGAGAGGCGCTTGTGAATAATTGAACAAACACTACCACCGAATCTACTTTTCTTTTAGTAGACTAACACAATATTGACTGGGAGCAATGTTGACTTCGAGCAAGTCTCAATTTGACTTAACAAACCTATAACATTGCCGCTCGATCGCCACAACTTAACTTTTGTAGTATAGTGTAGTATAGGTCTCCCAGTAGCACCGTGCTAAAGAGTTCGGCTCCCAAGCATTATGGCGAAATTTCAAGACTTATTCAAATATTATCGTCCCTGGCGGACAATTGCCCTGTTTAGCATTGCCGCAGCCTGTTTTTTCGAAATTGTCGATTTGGTGGTTCCTTATACGATCGGACAGATATTAAACGTACTGTCTAACCAACCCTTAGATCGTCTCATACAAGAAGCAATTGTTGCCATTTCTCAACTCACTAATTTGCCACGCGATCGTTTCCTATCTCTAATCGTACTGATGAGTTTGATTTTTGTCGTCACTGTTGGCAAAGGTCCGACGCAAATGTGGTTGAGCGGTTGGTTTCACTGGGATATAGCCTTGCGAGCGCGTCAGTATCACACGCGAAAAGCGATCGCCAAAATCCTAACTCTGCCGTTAGAATTTTACGATGTAAATAACCCAGGTAGAATCTCCGGTCGAGTAGCCAGAGGATTAAGCAATCACACTTGGACATATCCAGAGATAGCCGGACAGTTAATTCCTAAACTGTTTCGCGTTCTGGGAATTTTTGTAGTGATTTGGTTTATTGAGTGGCGCATTGCTGTTTTATTTTTAATGTCGTTTGTCTTTATTCTTGGCTTTAGTCTCAAAGATTTGACACGGTTGATTAAACAAGAAGAACGACTAGAGCGGTATATGGAAAATACAGAAAGTCGAACTTCAGAAATGATCGCCAATATCAAAACAGTCAAGGCTTTTGCTACAGAAGGCTTAGAGCTGAAACGTCAGCGTCAACGCCTCAATCGCGAGTTAAAAGTCGTACTATTTCGCATCCATTTAGGTTATGTAAAACTAGGAACTTGGCAAAAAATTGTAATTCAATTGTGCGTTTTTGGCGTATTGGGATTAACTCTTAGAGCCACAATTCAAGGGCAAATTTCGCTGGGACACTTTATCACAATTTTAACTGTTTCGAGTATGGCTTATGCAGAGTTAGAACCGATTAGCAACTTTGCCGAAATCTTTGCACGTCGGTATGCTTCTATGATGCGACTGCATGAGTTTATGCAACACCCCATAGGTAAAGATGCTGGCAGTCTAGAGACTTCATCTGATGTAACTCAATATCGTTTTACCGGCAAATTAGAATTAGCTAGCGTTACTTTCGGTTACGATCCGCTACGTCCGGTATTGAGAGAGATTGACTTGTCGATCGAACCTTATCAAACAGTAGCATTGGTAGGGCGATCGGGTTCGGGCAAATCTACTTTGGTCAAATTACTGTATCGCTATTTTGAACCAAATGCAGGACAAATCTTGCTAGATGGGCAAGATATTCGGCAATTTGATATTGCAGCTTACCGCAGACGGTTGGCGATCGTGCATCAAGAGGTGGACGTATTCAATGGTAGTTTGTTAGAGAACCTAACTTACGGCAATCGTAGTGCTACTTTCGAGCAGGTAGAACAAGCCTGCGCGATCGCCCGACTGGATGAAGCGATCGCGCAATTACCTGAAGGATATTTTACTGTAGTGGGTGAGAGAGGCGTGCGCTTGTCTGGCGGACAGAGACAGCGCTTAGGAATTGCCAGAGCATTGCTAGTAAACCCAGACATTCTAATTTTTGACGAGGCTACCTCTAGCCTAGATTACGAATCAGAGCGTTCAATTCAGCTTGCCATGCGCTCCATTCTCGGTACTCGCACCACCATCATTATCGCCCACCGTCTCAGTACAGTGCGGGAAGCAGATAAAATTGTCGTGCTCGATCGCGGTAGGATTGTAGAAGTTGGCAGCCACACAGAGCTATTAAACCAAGCAGGAATTTACCACCGTCTGCATTCTTTGCAAGAAACTGGAGAATTGCTCACATAAGCCTTGCAATCTCAAATTGTCCATGTTAATATAATAAATCGGTGGATTCAATGGGTCGATGCCCGAGCGGTTAATGGGGGCGGACTGTAAATCCGTTGGCTATGCCTACGCTGGTTCAAATCCAGCTCGGCCCATATCCACAAGTCTAAGGAATAAAGGATAAGAGCAAAAAGCTTTTACCCTTTATGTTCTAAGATAAAAGCAAAATAAGATAAAAGCAAAAGTTTAATTTGCCCGTGTAGCTCAGTGGTAGAGCACACCCTTGGTAAGGGTGAGGTCATGAGTTCAATCCTCATCACGGGCTTCGCATAAAACCCTCTAGTAGAGGGTGTTTTCACGTTCCTAGGGATGAATCCTGTGAATGTCGCGCATATGACAGGACATAACATCAAAACACTGTACGAAAACTATGGATGAAACGTTAATAGTCGTTCTCTATTACCAGAGTTATAAGCTGAGAGATCGCCTAAAAGACCCCACTCCCCAGCGCCCAAGAATTGGAGACAGTTGGAAATACATCTTATTTTTATAATTATTTGAGTTAAATCAATCGCGAACGCTGAAGCATCATTAACTATAAATATCTCCAAGCAAAGAATTAACCTAATATTATAAAGACACGATCGCATCGTAATACCTCGCGACTTTCAGATTGCCACCTCGTGACGAAAGCTCGCGCGATCGCGCGAGCTTTTGCTTTACCTTAAAAGATCAGAGGTAAAATTTCCGGTCCCCGATTCCCAGCATTTCGATACCATTTAATCGGCTGGCTTTCGTCGAGTCTGACGTTGGGCATTCGCCGAAATAAATTTTCTAGGGCGACAACTGCCTCTTGTTTGGCTAAAACAGCTCCCAGACAAGAGTGCGGACCATGACCGAAGCTCAGAGCTTTACTAGCGTTGCGGCTGATGTCAAAACGATCTGGTTCGTGAAAGTGGTCTGAGTCCCGATTGGCAGATGCAATACTGAGTTGAACGATTTGTCCATTGCGAATCGTCTGCCCGTGAAACTCAAAGTCCTCAGTCGCAACTCGTGGAATCAGAATCACGGGTGGTTCGTAGCGCAGGACTTCCTGAATCGCATTGGCTAATAATTCTGGTTGCGATTGAAGTTTTGCTCGTTGCTCTGGGTGAGTCAGAAGTAGATAAATCGCATTGCCAATCAGGTTTCTCACCGCCAAATGTCCGGCAAGCAAAATCAGCATGGCATTTGCGACAATTTCGTCATCTGTAACCTGCCCTCTGTCTGCTTGTGCCTTGACTAGCGTACTCAAAAAATCGTCTTGCGGCTTGACCCGCCGTTGGGCAATCAACTCCCGAGTGTATTCGATCAATCCATTAGCACTTTGCACCAGCCGTCGAGTCATATCGGCTGTAATTGGGATGATGTTGAAGAAGTCTACAAAGTCCACCGACCACTGGATGACCTGGTGGCGATCTTCCTGACGCACTCCTAAAAAGTCGGAAAGAACATAGGCGGTGAGTAGAAATCCATAATCGCCAGAACCATCCATATAACCTTGAGCTTCGACACGATCGAGCAGATCGTTGGCAGACTTTTGCGTCTGCTGCTTCAAACCACGCGCCACAGCTGCATTGAATCCGAGATGCAAAAAATCATGGAGTCGAGCATGATCTTGTCCGTCTTTTGCCAGTACCCACATCTCTAAGTAAGGCACGATCTGTCTCATCTCCTCACGGACTTCTTCAGGAACCACATCTACGAATCCTTTCATTCGATTGGGGCTGAGTTTAGAATCGCTAAATAACTCAGCCACATCGTCGTACTTGAACACAAACCATTGGTTCAACGGAGAATAAAAGAAGACAGGATGATTTTCCCGAAAATACTGCAAATCGGGAAATGGATTATCCAACTTCTGGGGGTGATTCAGGAAAAAATCGTCGCCTTCTCTAGAATCGGGATTCAAAGACTGATTGATAGTAGATTTCATATATTGTTTTTTGGAGGGAAAACTCCACCATGTATTTCCCACATATACAATACAAGAAGGTAGCGTAATTGCAAAAAATTGTTGAGGACAGAGAACTTTGGTGAAGTAGGTGGAATTTCTGCGGCAACTCCAAAAACTGGAGCGCTCGACTACTGTACGACCAACACGCGAACAGAGCTTGAATCTCGTCGCCTACAACACTCGACTCCAGAGAAAAGTCGTGTTGTAGAAATACTTGGGTTTGCTATGTAAGCGATCTCGCCAACCGGACAGAGATCGGTCAAACTGCGATTGTTACGATGTCGCAGTAGTTCCAAGTGTCCCTGTAGTACAATACCAGTGCGTGCAATGCACTATACGTATAGTGAGTGCGTTGTTTATTGTCAGCAATCCTGGTGTGTGTTGTTATTCTGGGGTTGTTATTCTGGGGCTGCTTCAATATTTCTAGTTGTCCAGCGGACGTTTAGAATTGCTTTGTCTATTAATGGATACAGAGAGCTATTTAACTCTACTGTAATTGTCTATTCAGTTTTCAGCTTCCATCACTAGTCTGTTAGTCCTTGTCTTTCATGCCACTGGGCAATAGATTCATCGGGATAGCGTTGATGATAGCGATCGCCCCCAACTTCAGGAACCTCTACCCAACTCGCTGCAAAATCGAGCATGATGTGGGTATGCTCTGGTGGCTTGGGTAAATCGTTGTCAATTGCTGAGGCGAACGGGTGCATTAACTCTGGGTAACTTGGATCGTAAACCCACAAGCACGAACCGCAATGACGACAGAAGCGGCGCTCTCCTTCACTTTGAATTGGTTCCGGATCTTCAGGATTCTGGATTTTGGCGCGGTAAACGGTGATATTCTCTTCACCCTCTACCATCAGAGTCGTGTTGTCGCCAGCAAGGTTAATAGCATAGCCACCAGCCCCCGCTGTTTTACGGCAGATAGAGCAGTAGCAACGCATATAAGGGTATGGGTGTGGGCTGTTGACGCTAAAGCGCACCGCTCCACAATAACAAGAACCGAGTAGCAGCATGGCGATGACCTTAACTAAATTTATCCATCCAGAATAGATTTTCTGGAATCTAGCATGTGAGTCGTGAAGCTATATAACAACAATTCAATTTTAAATTTAAAACTTTATGTTTAAGCTGGGGTGCAATATTAGACTGCACCCTTTATTATTTGCGATTGCTCTAAGACTTTGGATTGCTGCGAACGTACTTAATTATGCCATTCCTTGTCTAACCTATCACCAATTATTAAACTTTCAAGGCAAACCTAACATCAACCAAATGAGTTATTTAACAGCAGGAGCGCTCAAAAAAAACGACAACATAAGACTACTCTAATAACACTTTTATCGAATTAACTAGAGCAGCAAAGGCACAATTACACCAATACATTTAGGAGAGGGTTATGGCATCAGGAATGATGGTCGCAGGTAAATGGATAACCTATAAGAACGAGCAAAATCAAAACCTTGAGTTTCATGAGATGATCCCAACAACTTTTCGAGAGCGCGTGACTAACGATGGAAAGAGCGGGTTTAAGGCAGAAGTAGGACGCTATCACCTCTATGTTTCCTTGGCATGTCCGTGGGCGCATCGCACCTTAATTATGCTCCAACTCAAAGGGTTGAATGATGTTATCTCAGTTTCTATTGTCGATCCGATTATGAGTGACAAAGGCTGGATGTTTAGTCAAGCACCAGGAGCCATTCCTGACTGGGTGAATCACGCTGAATATTTGCAAGAGATTTACCTCAAAGCCGATCCCAAATACACGGGGCGAGTCACTGTTCCGGTGCTGTGGGATCGGCAAACTCTAACAATTGTCAATAACGAATCTCGCGAAATTATGCGGATGTTTGACGTAGAGTTTGCTTCCTTGGCAACGCAGAAAATCGACTTATACCCACGCGACTTACAACAGCAGATTGATGAAACGATCGACGCAATTTATTTGCCGATCAATGTTGGTGTCTATCGCGCTGGTTTTGCGACATCACAAGCAGCCTACGAAGAAGCCGTGACCCAACTGTTCGAGAATTTAGAGCGATGGGAAACTATTCTGGGCAAGCAGCGTTATTTATGTGGCAACCGCCTCACAGAAGCCGATATTTGCATGTTTGCAACGCTCTATCGCTTCGACTCGGTGTATTACGGTCACTTTAAGTGCAATTTACGGCGAATTCTTGATTATCCGAATCTCTGGAATTATCTACTGGATTTATATCAGCGTCCCCAATTCAAAGTGACGTGCAATCTAGACCATATCAAGCGTGGCTATTACATAAGTATGACCGAGATTAATCCCAATCGAATTGTGCCGAAGGGTCCAATCGTCGATTTTGACCAACGGCACGATCGCTTTGGGAGCGCATAGGGAGCGATTGCTCCCCCTCACTTGCCAAACGGCTGCCCCCAAGTCCCAATTCTCTTGATAAAAGGGCGATCGCATCCGTGCAAATTAGGTTTCTTCTCTAAATTTTCCTTCATCGCTCGCTATCTGGTATTGGTGGACTAGTGGAGCGACCTCTTGAGCGTAATTAGCTAAAGCTGTTTCAATCCCTAATGCTTTAACGCAATTGAAATGTCGCCAGCTTTAAAACAATCGTTCTCGCAAAAATTTGATGAGTCGCTCCAAAGCTTCTTGGGTACAATGGTGTGGATTTCCCTGCTTATCCGCGAAATCAATTGTAAAAATAGCATGGGGGCTGGGTCGAATGCCGTCTCGCTTTCTTTCCTGAGCAGAGATAATCTTACACTCAATACTATCTTCAAATTCTTTATTTAAGGTGTCAAAACGCTCTCGCGGACAAATTCGATCTTCCTCAAAACGTAGCGCCAGTAAACCTGTTTTCTTCGCTCTTTCCTTCGCTATTGCTAACTCATCCGGCGAAATTCCTAGTGCTTTCTTTTGAGAATCTGTCAAGCCAAAGGGTAGGGAAGGTTGACTAGCAACTGGAGCCATCACGGTTTCATCTATCATCAGCGATAGGACAAATCCACCTGTCAAACACATACCAATTGCACCAATTCCACTAAAACTTTGGTGTTCGGGTAGGCTGTAAATCTGTCGGCAAAGCGCTCTCAACCAGTTGGTAATCGGGCTAGATTCTCGCTCTTTCAGTGCATTAAACTCTTTACTGATACAAATTTGAGCCGTATAAATTAGAGAATTTGCAACAACTGTAGCAATCGCATCTGACTCACCAGCTTTGCCAAATAGAAGGGGAAGATAAACTGTAAATCCATTGTCAACTAAGCGATTAGCAAACTCCAGACAACTCTCTGTCATTCCTGGTAGTTCGTGCATGAGTAAGATTGCTGGCGATCGCTCGTTGGAACTTCCGGCTCTTTTCCAATAAACTTCATGAGTCATGCCGTCAAACGAGAACGGCGATTCAAATTGTGAAAAGGTGTCAATTAGTGACATAGATTACCTCAACCAGTAGGTTAAAAGATGTGAGAGTTGACAAATGCCAACTAGAAAATATTCGGGGTAGTAGTATAAGTAGTACGAACTGCCATAAGTCTAAAATTCAAGTGCTTCCTCTACTCAAACCTATCCCATCCCTAACAAGTTAAGCTTAGGTGCAATAAATTAATAGGTAAAAATACAGGATTTACTTGCTCTAATGGCAATGCGACGGTGAAGGAGTGCTCAAGCAAGGAGCTGCTTAGATGCCAAAAACTAAACGTCGTAATCCAGACCATGCTCGCTCTCCATCAGTACCCAGGTCTTGACACTGAAGTGATAGCAGCAGATCTAAGCGAGCGGTTTTTAGTTGTTGGTCATTTCAAAGATTTTTTGCAGCAGAACCGCACTTTTAGTACTTCACCCTAGCTTAATCTATGCAAACCAGCTTTTTTACCGCCGTCCTCTTACCGATAGGTCTAGCAACCGTAATGCTAGGCATGGGGTTAACCCTCGTGCCAGAAGACTTTCAACGAGTCACCCGCTATCCCAAAGCCGTCGCTATTGGTCTAGTCAGTCAATTGCTCTTTCTCCCCATCGTCGGCTTTCTGGTCGCTTCTATCGTACCAATGCAGCCGGAAATGGCAGTGGGATTAATGGTACTGGCTTTGTGTCCAGGCGGACCTTCTTCCAACATGATTACTTATTTGGCGAAAGGAGATGTCGCCCTTTCCGTAACTTTAACGGCTTTGAGTAGCGCTATTACCGTATTCACAATTCCCATATTTGCAAATCTATCACTGCAATATTTTATCGGACAAAATGCGGCGATCGCCTTACCAATTGGGCAAACCATGCTGCAAATCTTCGCGATCGCCATATTACCAATTGTTTTGGGAATGTCGATTCGGCAAAAGTTTCCTAACTTAGCCCGCCGACTAGAGAAGACCGCGAATCGGCTTGCCGTTGCTTTTCTTGCTTTGATTATCGTGGCGATTATCATTCATGAATGGAATCGCATCCCCAGTTTTATCGCCCAAGTAGGAATTGGCGTAACATTGCTGAATATAATCTCAATGGCGATCGGATTTTGGTTTGGCAAGTTGTTTAAGTTGAATTTTGCCCAACGGATCTGTATTGCAATTGAGGTGGGAATTCAAAATGCGACGCTAGCGATCGCGATTACTGCCGGACTGTTAAACAATCCCGATATGGCTGTTCCTGCTGCGATTTATAGCTTAGTTGCATACGCCACCGCCATTCTTACCATTTTTTATGGGAGAAGATCTGTTCAAAAGATTTATCAGGAGGAGAGAGCCAACAATCTATCAACTCGACTTTAGAGATCGCGCTATAAGTAAGTCAAAAGTTAAAAGTTAAAAGTCAAAAAACTGAAAGCTTTGCTAGGCTTGGCATGTGGTTAACTATGTAGTGCGAATTAGATGTGTAACATCTGATGACAAAATAAGTTTGACCGAATCTTCAACAAAATCTTCTTACCTTTTTTCGCTCGAAGTTAACCGATGATTTCAAAATCTCGACTTCCCAATGGTTCGTCAGCTCCTCGTTGGCAGCAAAAAATTCAGTACGCCCGCAACTCGCTCGCTTACATGGACGCTGCAAAACGTTACGGAGATATTTTTAACGCTCCTGTAATTGGCGATCGCGATGTTGTATTTATCTAACTCATCAGCGCCCAGATCTCTATCCAGAACCTAGATCGTTTAAGCCAGAACGCTTTTTAGAACGAAAGTTCTCGCCTTATGAATTCTTCCCCTTCGGCGGCGGTGTGCGTCGTTGTCTTGGGGAAGCATTAGCGCTATTTGAGATGAAATTAGTCGTAGCCAAAATGCTTTCTCGCTATCGATTGGCGATTGCAGATCGCGAGCCTGAATATCCTGTGCGCCGAGGTGTGACTTTTGCTCCTGCGAGAGGGGTGCAGATGATTTTACAAGAAAAGCTTTGAGTATGCGAGTTTATCTTTGTTAAATATGACACGCTCATCTAAATTTAGTAGTTGAGCAAACACTAAAAATATTCAACAGCATGTAGCATAGTCAACCGTAGGAAACACAGCGATCGCTGAATGCTTTACTGCTAGGTTGACATGTTTGTCGAGCCAAACTTCAACCACCTACTAGTGTTTACGACATAAAGTTGGTAGTTACGGTTGAGCTGATGTACGAAAGAATCTTTGACCTCCAAGCCTACGCACGCTTTTCCGACCAATGCGCTCGAGTTACTGAAGTTGTGGTGACGGATAACTCTAGTGTTGCAGTTTGGGCGGTACAACCTGGACAAAAGGTTGAAGCTCATCTTCACCCCAGCGGACAGGATACATGGGTAATGTTAAAAGGAACGCTGACTTATTATTTAGGGAACGGTCAGCGCCAAACACTAAGTGTGGGGCAATGTGCTGTTGCAGATCGATCGCAGATTCACGGAGCAGTGAATGAGGGTACAGAAGATGCTGTATTTGTTTCTATCTATTCAGCTCCACAGATTGGGTATGTCAAAGCATTGCCCTAGTTCGACATTATTAAGCCAAAATCTCGATTGACTCAGAGATTTTTTAGTATGAACTCAGCGATTTCTCAGGCAATCCTTTTAGAGTAATTCTTTAAAGGTCATAGTTGTATCAGGGAGATCGAGCTAATCTAACTCTGGAACATCAGTATGACACAAATTCGACAGAAGGAAACTCACTCGCATGAATACTCTTGTAAAAAGTATTGCCTTTACAACTATTGGCTTAGCTATAGCAACTACCTCCGCAAGTGCTACACAGTCAAATAATGCAGATACTCGCATGACTAACCATGCTAATACCATCGAAATGAATAGCCAAATAGCTCAAAAATCTCCATCTAGTCCCCTGAATGAGACAAGATCTAGGCGTTTCATTGATGAGATGATTATGCTTCGGATGAAAATGGTTGAAGCAGCAGAGTCAGCACTTCAATCTCCAAATCCTGAAATCAAACGTATGGCACAGGAAACCATCAAAACTAGTAACACTGAAAT
>NZ_JBOFLP010000356.1:0-2342 GCF_051657925.1 Chroococcidiopsis sp. | reverse complement strand
AAACGGGGAGTTGAGACGGATCGACTTTAAATATCCTTGGTTCTTCAACTGTATCTGGTAAATTAGAGCGCGCCCGATTAAATGCAGCAGTAGCATCGTTTAAAGCTTGGTCAATATTCCCCCCTGGTTGAAAGTAAAGGTCAACACTTACCTGTCCCTCGCGAGTTTGGGAAAAAACCTGAACCACTCCTTCGGTGGCAGCTAGCCCTTCTTCTAAAGGTCGAGTCACTTCATCTATTGCAACTTCGGGGGAAATGCCAGGTACGTCTACTCGCAAACCAATGCGTGGATAGGTGATAGAAGGTAGTAGGTCTACCTGAATGTCAAACAGAAAAAATACGCCGATCGCAATTATCGCTAGGGTTAGCATCAGAGTACCAATATGCTGACGAATGGCAACAGCACTGATACTAAAATTGGCGGGGGGAGAAGTTTTCATAATGAAGGGGCATTTCGCCCTGACTAAAATTAATCTAATCAGGATTTTGATGATTCGGAGATAAAGCTGAGACGAACGCGATCGCCATTTTGTAAATTACCACTGCTACGGACGACAAATTCTTCTTCTGGTTTGAGTCCAGAGAGGATTTCTACTTGAGAATTGGCGCGATCGCCAAGTTTTACTTCACGGGCTGTAACCGTTGCCTGTTCTCCCTCTCGCTTTAAAATGAACATGGTTGCTATATCTGACTCGGAATTATTCTTGTTTGTCCCCTCTGAGGTTATTTGAACTGCTGTTTCAGGAACGACAATGTTGCGATTGCTCTGCTGATTGAAATTAACCCGCGCTAGTAATCCCCTACCAATACGGCGATCGTTGTTGGGAATCGTCACTTCAACAGGAATCAGTCGGGCAGTAGCATCCGCAGCTAAAGATATTTGGGTCACTTCTCCTGTAAAGGTTTGCTCTGGCAAAGCATCTAACTTTACCTGCGCTGTCTGTCCTGTCCGAATCCCTGCTAGTTCTAATTCAGAAATCTGTACCTGTACCTGAATTTGGCTAAAATCTCCTAACCGCAAGACTTGATCACCTGCTTGGGCTAAATCTCCTGGTTCTAAGACTCGTTCTAATACCGAACCCGTGACGGGGGAAGTCAATACGGTAAATGACTGTCTTTGTTGCTCCTGAGCGACTATTGCTTCCTGTGCAGCGACGCGACGTTGAGCAGCTACTACTGCTGATGCACGGTTGGCTACCTGCTGTTGGGCAGACTGTAATGTTTGTCTTGCTGTCCCCACCGCAGTTCTATCTAATTCTGCCTCTTGCTCGGAAATCGCACCCTGCTGAAAAAGTTGGCTTGTCCTAGCTGCATCAGACTGCGCCTGTTTTAGTTCTAATTGCGCCTGTTCGACTTGAGCGCGGGCATCATTGACATCTGCTGTTAAACTAGCTACTTCCGATTGCAGAGCAGCAACTTCGGCTTCTGCCTCCACCACCGTAGCTTTGGAGATGGAATCGTCGATTCTCGCTAATACTTGACCCTGCTCTACTCGATCGCCCACATCTGCCGTCACATCCAGCAGTTGCCCTTCAACACGCGATCGCAAAGAAACTTCCCGCACGGGAAAAGTTGTCCCGACATACTCGGTAGCTTCTTCTAGTGAGGCTTGGCGAGCTACTGCTGCATCGACAGTTACGAATTTTTGTTGCTGTTGAGGTCTAGCAGATTCACTTTGGGCATCTCCTGGAGGCAATAAGCCACAACCGCCAGTTAACAGGAGCAATCCAGGTAAAAAAAATAACCAATACGTGGTTGGATTCGGCACCCGATAAGTATATCTAATAGTCAAAAATCTGAGTGACATAATGTTGTTGAAACTGAAGCAGATCGCCGTGATTCAATTTCGTCGAGCTTGAATCAAACTATATCAAAATGATACTATTGACGATTATATCAAGAATGTCTTAAAAACTGTTTGTATTGACGGTCACAAAAAATGCTGGAATTAGCCGCTCTTGGTCTACTACTCCAAAAACCTTTACACGGATATCTTCTAAAACAACAGTTAGAAAGGTTTATGAGTGGCTGTATTAGCGTCAACTACGGTGCTATTTATCCTCTATTGAAGCGACTAGAAAAACAGAAATACATTAAAACTCAAGCATTGACAGATGCTGGCTCAAATCGTAAAGTCTATCAAATTACCGAATTAGGGCGCGATCGCTGGCGCGAAAAAATGTTGGCGCATCCTCATGAAAGCTGGGTTAACAGTCGTTCCCGCTTTATCATTAAATTCTTTTTCTTTAGTCAATTAGAACCGACAGAACGAGTTAAACTCATGCAGTCTCGTTTAATGACCTGTCAATTGCGCTTAGAAAATCGCGAATCACAAATTGTTGA
>NZ_JBOFLP010000355.1:0-24995 GCF_051657925.1 Chroococcidiopsis sp. | reverse complement strand
CAGAAAATGCCTTCTTCGGCAGCGAGAAAACGGTATGCGTCCAAAATTTCGGCATCGCTGACAGCATTGAATTCTCCTGCACTGGCTGTTTGTACTGCGATCGCTTTTTGCCAGCTGGCGGGGTTGCCAATGCGTATAGCTGTAGCAATTGTCTCAGGGTGAGTTACGGCTTGTCCCGTGACTAAAGGAGCAGCGCCAATTGCTTGAAATCCCATCATTTTAGGTAAGCGATCGCACTTTCCTAAACTATGATATTGACAAAATCCCATCCAATATGCAGTGATGTTCCCTGCGTTGCCTACGGGAATGCACAACCAGTCGGGGGCGTTGCCTAAATTGTCAATAATCTCAAATGCTGCGGTTTTCTGCCCTTCTAAACGATAGGGATTGACTGAATTCACCAAATTCACTGGATAAGTCTCTGCCATCTCGCACACAATTTCTAGGGCGCGATCGAAGTTGCCTTTGATTGCTAGTATTTCTGCTCCATACAGCAAAGCTTGTGCTAGTTTTCCTAGAGCAACGTAGCCATCGGGAATTAAGACGAAAGCTCGCATTCCGCCACGCCGCGCATAAGCCGCCGCCGCCGCTGAGGTATTGCCCGTACTGGCACAAATGACAGCTTTGGCTCCGGCTTCTTTTGCCTTGGAGATTGCCATCGTCATGCCTCGGTCTTTGAAGCTACCCGTGGGGTTCAATCCATCATACTTAACGAGTACGCGCACCTGTCTGCCAATTTGAGCCGCGATCGCAGGGGCGGGAATTAAGGGGGTGTTCCCCTCTAACAAAGTTACAACTGGAGTCTGGTCGGTAACAGGCAAATATTGCCGATATGTTTCTATCAGTCCAGACCAATTTTGGCAATTTGATGATGTATGAGCAGACAGGCTTAGAGTCACGGGTTCGGAATGCAACAGATTTAGAGTGCAAAGAGGGCAGTTTTTAGAACCAAAAAGCTATCCTGCACAAGGCAGAGGTAAAGCTTCTTACCTCTAGTCTACCCTGACGGTAGCTGCTTCACATCATCAACTTCCAATTGCCAGTTCTAAAACCGCCACAGTTTAATTTTGTGGTCGCCCCCAGATCGGTATAGAATATTGAAATCGGTGTGAGTAGGCAAATATAACTACTGAGTTTCAGATGTCAACCAGTCCATCTAGCGTAACCCGCGCTCAAGCAACAATTGGCTCTTATCAGGCTGCGATCGAAAGCTCGGATGCATCGACTCACAGCACCCAAGCTAGAGAGATTAAAAAACCACCTTACCAGCAAGAGCGGCTGGTCGAGTTTCTCCAGCTCAAGGCAGAAATTGAGTCGCTGTTAGAACATTTACAAAGTATGAAGCAGCAGAACTTGGAATTGTCAGAAGAGTTAGCAGTCACAGAGCGCCTGTAGTTTCAAACCTGTAGTTTCAAGATTGCGTATTTGTCATTTGGCGAACGGACGAGGAATCGCTATTTCTCGTCCGTTCGTCATATGCGTGCTTGTTCAGTGTGCTATTAGGGTAATTTGCGTTAGATTCATAGAAAAGTAAGATAATCGCATGACCCTATCGGTAGCTCATGCCTCCATTGGTTCTACACTAGCGATCGCTTACTTAAGAATATTTCCAGGTGCAATCGCTTATATTGCTTGGTCTTACGTTTGATTTAGCATTAATTCCTGTAGTCGCACTCGCGATCGCGTGGATATGGTTGAACGAAGTCCCTACGCTTATATCGTTGCTAGGTAGCGCGATCGATTTTTCTGGCGTAGTCTTGATAAATCAGCAATCTAAGAGTTCTTAGGTGTTGGTTGTTAAATAACTGTTCACTGGTTACTGGTCACTGGTCACTGGTCACTGTCACATGCGATCGCTTGCTGAAATTAACGATAAAATTAGCCGCAAACATGCTGTCGTCTTAACGGTAGAAGAATTAAAAGCACGGGTGGTAGAGGTAGGCATTACCCAAACAGCCAAAGAAGTTGATGTCGTCACCACTGGCACATTTGAGCCAATGGAGTCTTCTGGAGCAATCATCAATCTGGGGCATACCGATCCACCAATTAAAATTCGGCGCTGCTGGTTGGATGGCGTGCCTGCTTACTCTGGTTTCGGGGCGGTGGATTTGTATTTGGGCGCAACGCAGGCAGCTGAAGCCGCAGATGGGGAAGAATCTCGTCTGAGTGTCAGTGAACCTAAAACGCAGATAGTTAAAGGTGGCGGACACGTTATTGCTGACTTAATTGCTGGTAAAACAGTCCAGTTGCGTGCTGTAGGACAGGTAACGGATTGCTACCCCAGAGCTAACTTTGAAACAACAATTAGCCGCGAGACGATCAATCAGTTTTATTTATTTAATCCTCGCAATCTCTATCAAAATTTTATCGTTGGAGTCAATGGTGGCGATCGCCCCTTGTTTACCTATCTCGGTCCTTTGCAACCTCGCTTAGGCAATGCGGTTTATTCCAACCCTGGCGCTATTTCCCCTTTATTCAACGACCCAGATTTGCAACTGATTGGCATCGGTACGCGCATATTTTTAGGTGGCGGTATTGGTTACATCGCCTGGGAAGGGACGCAGCATTTTCCCTTACAAAAACGCTTACCGAATCAAACCCCCATCGGTCCCGCCGCCACTTTAGCTCTCATCGGCGATGCCAAGCAAATGAATCCTCAGTGGGTGCGCGGTTGTTATTTCAAAAGCTACGGTCCTTCTTTGATGTTGGGTGTGGGCGTACCTTTACCAGTTTTAACTGAGACAGTCGTTGCTAACTGTGCCGTGCAAGATAGAGATCTGGTTGCACCGATTGTAGACTTTTCCATCCCCCGTCGCGTGCGTCCGACTTTTGGGCTAGTTAGCTACGCTCAACTCAAATCTGGACGGATGGCGATCGATGGTAAGTCTGTCAGAGTTGCTCCCTTGGCAAGCATAGCCTTATCGCGGCAAGTTGCCAGGGAGCTGAAACAATGGATTGAGGCTGGAACATTTACCCTCACCGAACCAGTTGCACCGATTCCTAAAGAGCGTTCCTTCCTCCCTCAAGATCGGTGGACGGAGTTTTAGTAGGGGTATTTAGCAAATCGCCAAATTTCAAAGTGCTATGCCGCTAGTACAAAATCGACATCATTTGTACCACTGGTTTCCGACTGTCCCGATTTAATTTGTTTGCCATTGACTTCGATCGCAAAAGGCGTGTTCGCTAATTCGAGATTGTAGTCAGTTTTCTGAGCAGTGTATCCCACACTGGCAATCATGTCGCGACCTTGACCCGTGTAGATAAAAGCCAGCATTTGATTTTTTTGCTGTTTGTTATCGTAAGCCCAAATCACCATGTATTGCTTACCCTGATAATCAAATACTTTTGGCGGACGATTAGGCGTGTAACGACCAGGAGTGCCAAAACTTTTATCGAGAAATGCTTGAACGGAACTGGGTTCTACAGTCGCGTAAGCCACTTCCTCAGCCGAAGTTGCCTCAGCATCACCTTGGCTGGTATCCACGACTTCTTCTTGACCGCGATTCTTAAAATAGTCAACCGCTACTTTAGTGCCAATTGCGCCAACAGCAGCGACTCCAGCGCCGATTAGTAGGTTACGAAGTTGATTGCTCATGATTTCTTTAATAATCTACTGCGATCGCGATAAATACTATCAGACTGTTGGTAGATTACAAAACCGTGGCATCTATCTTAGGATGTATCTTACTAATTGGTAATTGGTAATTGGTAGTTGGTAGTTGGTGTGGCGCTGTTTCTGGTGTGGACTAATTCCGTAGCGAGTTGAATTGCGGCTTTCATGCTAGTTGCATCAGCAATACCTTTGCCAGCAATATCAAAAGCCGTGCCGTGATCGGGAGAAGTGCGGATGAAGGGAAGACCGATGGAAGTATTAACAGCGCGATCGAACGCCATCAGCTTAACTGGAATGAGTCCTTGGTCGTGATAAAGTGCCAAGTACGCATCAGCAGGATGGTAATGGGTAATTGGTAATGGGTAATTGGTAATTGGCTGGTCAGTGGTGAGTGGTGAGTCAGATTTGGTTCTCCTCTGCTCCTCTGCTTCCTCTGCTCCTCTGCTCTCTTCCCCGACTCCCGACTCCCGACTCCCTGCTCGCTGCTCCCTGCTCCCTGCTCCCTTCCCATACCACGCCATCCCTGGCTTAACCCACATAGTATCGGGTGGTAGCAAGCCTTCTAATTGAAGATTGGGGCGATTTTGACGTTCTGTTTCTAACCAAGAATTTAACCAGTCAACTTCTTCTCGTCCCAGTTGTCCTTGCTCGCCACTGTGGGGGTTTAAACCCGCGATCGCAATTCTTGGTTGTTCTACGCCAAAATCCCGTTGTAAGCATTCCACTAGCAGATCTAGCTTGCGAGTCAATAATTGTGGTGTGAGTGCCTCTGAGACTTGGCGCAAAGGGATATGGGTGGTTGCCAAGAGAGTGCGGAGTGTCCAGCCAGTATGAGGCGATCGCGCGACGAATAGCATCCCAAATCGTTCGACTCCAGCTTTTTCAGCAAGCAATTCCGTTTGCCCTGGATAATCGTATCCTGCGGCTTTCCATGCTGATTTAGCAATCGGTGCTGTCACGATACCGTGAAAATCTCCTACCAGAGTTCGGGCGATCGCAGTTTCTAAATAAGCAAAACTCATCGCTCCGCTAGCCGCATTACCCGTACCCTGCTTGACTGCGCCTACCATTTCCCTCACAGTTTCCACCTCAAGAATTTCTAATTGATCTGGGTGGATATAACTATCTAACGGACAATAGGAACTCTGACGTAATCGAGCGTAAGTATCTAGCAGGACTTGCTTGTTACCAACTACCGTAATTTGACAAGCTGCCCATAATTGTCGGTCTGCCAAGGCTTTCAAAATTACCTCCGCACCAATTCCCGCCGGATCTCCCATTGCTATTGCAATACGGGGGCGATCGCTTGTTTCGTAGGTTGTCGTTGAGATATCCATACTAGTGGTCATTGGTCATTGGTCATTGGTCATTCGTGCGCGATTCGGAGGTAGGTTCTTCTCACTGGTCACTGATAACTGACAACTGATAACTGGTGAGTGTCCAAGTCGAGCGCGAAATTGTTTTAAAATACTTTACACTAGGCTCACTGTAATCTTGAGCAAGCAACACGTTAGGAGAATTGTCGCCATGAGCGAAATGTTTACTGCTGCTATCTTATCCTTCAGCTTAATCTTCGTCGGTATAGTTCTAGGTTATCTCCTACTCAAGATCCAAGGAGATGAAGAAGAAGCATTGTAAGAGGGAGCAGGGAGCTTCTGAGCAGGGAGTAGGGAGTGATAGTAGTTAGTTCTCACTTACCCACTTCTTGCAAAAGCTTATAAGAGCGCTTTTTCCTCTAAGCTCTAATCCTTAACCCCTAAACTCTTATTTTCGTAACCTTTCTTAATAAACCGATTTTTGTTACCATTCTTTTAATAAAGCTTAAGAATCGTTACTAATCCCTCATGAATATCTTGATTGTCGGTGCTACTGGCACCTTGGGAAGACAGGTAGCTCGTCGTGCTCTCGATGAGGGGTATAAGGTGCGCTGTCTCGTCCGCAGTCAAAAAAAAGCTACCTTTTTAAAAGAATGGGGTGCTGAACTTGTCTCTGGCAGCCTCAGTCAATCGAACACTCTACCAGCCGCTCTGGAAGGGATGGATGTGGTGATTGACGCTGCTACAGCAAGAGCAACAGATAGCTTGAGTATCAAGCAGATAGACTGGGATGGTAAGGTAGCGCTGATTCAGGCAGCAAAAGCTGCTGGTGTCGATCGCTACATTTTCTTCTCTATTTTAGAAGCAGAGAAATATCCCCAAGTGCCTCTGATGGAAATCAAGCGCTGTACGGAGCTATTTTTGAGTGAAGCGGGGATGAATTATACTATCCTGCGTCTTTGTGGCTTCATGCAAGGCTTGATCGGTCAGTACGCAATTCCGATTTTAGAGGGACAAGCAATTTGGGTGACGGGTGAATCTTCTCCCGTTGCCTATATGGACACCCAAGACATTGCCAAATTTGCCGTTCGCGCTCTCTCCGTACCAGCAACAGAAAAACAAACTTTTCCTGTAGTTGGTTCCCGCGCCTGGAGTGCAGAAGAGATAACAAGTTTGTGCGAGCGACTGACTGGAAAACCAGCAAAAGTGTCTCGTTTGCCAGTCAACTTTTTGCGCACGATGCGGCACGTCACGCGGTTCTTCCAATGGGGATGGAATGTTGCAGATCGTTTAGCATTTGCTGAAGTACTCGCAACTGGTGTACCTCTGACAGCTCCTATGGATGAAGTCTATCAGACCTTTGGGTTAGACCCCCAGGAGACGACGACTTTAGAAAGCTACTTGCAAGAATACTTCGGACGGATGCTGAAAAAACTCAAGGAATTGGAATACGAAAAAAACAAAACTAAGAAAAAAACAGCCAAAATCCCCGTTAAAAAGAGTAACTAGTACCATTTGGTCATCAGTCATCTGTCACAGCTCATGAGTGTTAAACAATGACGAATGACAAATGACAAATAACGAAAAAATGTGCAACGATCTAGCTAAAGTGCTGCAACCTTGACTACAAACGTGCCGAAAGCAGGCATTATTTATAACGACGTTAAACCCATAGCACAGCGGGTTGCTATTGAGTTGAGTGACAAACTCACCGCTGCTGGATGGGATGTTTGTATGACAACTGGCGTGGGAGGAATGTTAGGGTATTCTAATCCCGAAAGTCCTGTCTGTCACACCCCTATTGAAGGACTGACACCACCTGGTTTTGATTCTGAGATGAAGTTGGCGTTCGTGCTGGGTGGAGATGGTACAGTGCTTGCAGCGGCGCGCTTGGTCGCTCCGAGTGGTATTCCCATACTGTCGCTCAACACGGGTCACATGGGCTTTTTAACTGAAGCTTACTTGAACCAACTGCCCCAAGCGTTGGAAAAAGTTTTAGCGGGCGAATACGAAGTTGAAGAACGAGCCATGCTAATGGTAAAAGTCTTGCGTGGCGAAGACGTTTTGTGGGAAGCCCTATGCTTAAACGAAATGGTGTTACATCGAGAACCGTTGACATGTATGTGCCATTTTGAAATTGCTGTAGGTCGTCATGCGCCAGTAGATATCGCCGCTGACGGAGTCATCGTTTCTACGCCAACTGGTTCGACAGCCTATTCCCTGAGTGCTGGAGGTCCCGTCGTCACCCCAGGAGTACCAGTACTGCAACTCGTACCAATTTGTCCGCATTCTCTGGCTTCACGAGCATTAGTGTTTCCCGATAGCGAACCCGTAACAGTCTATCCAGCTGGCGCGACGCGGTTAGTTATGGTAGTAGATGGCAATGGCGGCTGCTATGTCTTTCCAGAAGACAAAGTATACTTGGAACGATCGCCTTACTCGGCTAAGTTTATTCGCCTGCAACCACCGGAGTTTTTCCGCATCTTACGAGAAAAATTGGGCTGGGGTCTGCCTCACATTGCTAAACCAACTTCGGTAGAATTACCCTAAGTAGGAGGCAGGAGAAGTCAGAAGCCTCCAAATCAGAAGTCAGAAGTCAGTTATCGTAGGGGCGGGTTTTGAGCAACAATTTTCGGCTGAGGTTGTCAATCTATTTACTAAACCCGCCCATACAGGAGTCAGGAAATTTTGAATGCGTGAATTTTGAATTTTGAATTGTCTTGCTCCCTCAGCTCTCTTCTACCCTACTCCCCAGTTATGAACGATCACCGCCCCTGTGTATTAGCGATCGTGCCAGATGAAAGTTTGGCGGCGCAGTTAAATTTGGATCTGCGGGAATCTGGCTACGAACCAGTTGTAGTTCACGATGCTGCAACGGGAATCGATCGCAGCCGCGATCGCCAACCAGATTTAATCGCGATCGATCGAATGCTAGGGGTAGAGTCGGGATTGACAGTCTGTAATAGTTTGAGACGGATGGGTACGCACGTACCAATATTAGTATTGATGGCGCGAGATACGGTTGACGATCGCGTTGCTTGTTTGGAAGCAGGAGCAGATGATTACTTCCTCAAACCCTACCGCACGGAAGATTTTTTACGGCTCGTTCGGCTCTATTTGCATCCCGATCCGGCTGGTACAGAACAGTTAAGGTTTGGGGATTTAATTTTGGATTTGGCAACTCGTCGCGCCTTGCGCCACGGGCGTGCTATTGATTTAACTATGAAAGAATTTGAACTGCTTAAGTATCTCATCGAACATCCTAGAGAAATCTTAACGCGCGAGCAAATTCTGGAAAATGTTTGGGGTTATGATTTTATGGGCGAATCTAACGTAATTGAAGTTTACATTCGCTACTTGCGTCTCAAGCTCGAAGATGAAGGGCAAAAGCGATTAATTCAAACCGTGCGCGGTGTTGGATACGTGTTGCGAGAAGCTTAATGAGGAGTGAGGAGTGAGGAGTGAGGGAAGGAAAAAGGAAGACAAGGAAGACAAGGAAGCAGTCTAGTCGCAAGTCACTAGTCACCAGCCATTCGTCACTGATAACTGATAACTGATAACTGATAACTGATATATGAGTCAATGGCTGGGAATAGTAGTAAGTTTTCTGTTGCTAGGATGTACGCCGATAATCGCCACAGAACCAATGCATGTAGTTCAAGCGCCAGCAAAAGAGGTGAGAGGGCAAAACTTACCAATTTCAGCTTATGCGACGATCGCGGGGCGGAGGTTTGAGTTAGAAGTTGCTAAAACGCCACAACAGCAGCAGATCGGGTTAATGCATCGTACCAGTTTGGCAGATAACCGAGGTATGTTGTTTGTCTTTGAGTCGCCGCAACCAACTCGATTTTGGATGAAGAATACTCTAATTCCCCTCGATATGATTTTTTTACGGGAAGGGCAAGTCATGGCGATCGCGGCTGCTGTTCCTCCGTGTAAAACGACGACTTGTCCAACCTACGGTGCTGATACGGAGATTGACAAAGTTCTCGAACTCCGCAGTGGAATGACGGCTCAAATTGGCTTGAAAGTCGGCGATCGCGTTGAAATTCAGTATCTCAATTGAGCATCACTCAAACTATGCCAACGCTGGCTTTGCTGTTAAGAGCAACCACAGACAAGCTAGAACTAAAATAAGAATTCCACTAACTAAGCGCAAAAGCAGTTTTGCAGCTATTTTTGTGTTAGGCGATCGCATGGCAAAATCCAGTTGTTCAAACACATTCGAGCTTAAATATAAATTCAATTCAGTAGCGAATTCATTGTTGATAATTGTGCTGGCAAGCAGTAAGAATGCGGCGCTCGTTGTCAGTAATATTTTGTAATTGATAATAGTTTTGCAACCTTACTGCATAGGGAGATGATATTTGACTGTAATCATCTTCTATTTGTGAATTACCTACCGCAGCTACTTGTGCCCCATCAGCTTCAGAATTAGCATCTGCGGCAACTGTTACAGAGAGTCGATCTGATTTTAGAGAACCTTCAAAACAGCTAAACTCTGACTGTGGTAGATACAATGCTCCAGTCACTTTACCCTGTCGCATTTCAAAGATCATATACTCTTGTCCGAGCTGATTTGTTCGGGGTGATTGACCGTATAAATATATTCCGTCTGCTGTTGGTAGCTTTCCTTTTGGATTGACAACGCTATCTTTTTTGGCAATTTTAACCGGAGTGGATGTCACTCTTGAAGCGAGGGGATCGAGCTGGCGATCGCTACTGCTAGCTGCTGTCGGATCGAGCGCCATAAACGTTACCAAAGCAGATAGCACAAATTTTAGCTGCCCGAGTTTATGATTGAAGCGATCGCAAATATAACAAATAGAATTCTTCACTGTGCCTCCTTTAAGGGGCTTCTATATATAATATTGGCAGCAGCTATTAAAGAAAATATAGATAATTACTAACCGTCACTGGTTCTTTCAAAGGTCTGAAATTTCTTTCCTGCTAGGTATAACTAGCAAACAAAGGAATTCAATTCAAAACCTTTGCCAGTATGAGTTTGACTTACGTTCCTACTTTCTTCATACAGACAAAAATGCCTCCTGAATCCGGGAGGCGTTCTTGCTATAGAGCGAATATTTGTTTGTAAAGTAAAGATCCTACAAGCACGTACAACCTTTACATTGGATGAATACTGTTAACTAAACTAGCGCCACCTAAATAGATTGTAATCTAAATTACAAACAAAAGCACTAGTACGCAAAGTTAGAAGTCAAAAGTCAGCAGGCTAAAAATATACAGAGGCGCAGTGTATCGCGCCTCTGTATATTTAGCTAGCGATGTATTCTTGCACGTTGGCACGACGACGACGCAGGTGCGCTAAAGCTTGATGTTCGAGTTGTCTAACTCGTTCGCGGGAGAGATTGAGTCTTTCTCCAACTTTAGCTAAAGAAAGTTCATTGCCATCCTGCAAGCCAAAGCGTAGATTCAAGACTTCTCGCTGTTGTGGAGTTAACTCTGACAGCAGGGTATCCAAGTCTTGACGCAAAGATTCCTGAGTCATGTAGTTTTCCGGCGATATGCCGTCATCTTCCAGTAAGTCTTGCAACTCTGTATCTTGGTTGTCGCCGACGCGGACATCCAATGAAACTGGTTGACGGGCAAGGTTAAGATACTCCCGAATCTGGGCTGGTTCCAACTCCAGTGCTTCGGCAATCTCAACCGCATTCGGGCTGCGTCCTAATGTTTGTGCTAGTTCGCGCTGCACTTTCTTAATCTTGTTGAGTTTTTCGGTGATATGGATGGGCAAACGAATCGTCCGTGCTTGTTGGGCAATGGCACGAGTAATCGCTTGGCGAATCCACCAGTAGGCGTAAGTGGAGAACTTGTAACCGCGAATGGGATCGAATTTTTCGACTCCGCGTTCCAGTCCCATTGTTCCCTCTTGGATCAAATCCAAGAATTCCATGTTACGCTTCTGGTACTTTTTGGCGATCGCGACAACTAACCGCAGGTTAGCTTCAATCATCTTTTGCTTAGCCCGCTGTCCCTTACGGATGAGGTCGTTGAGTTCGGCTTCTGAGGTGTTGACTTTAGCCGTCCATTCTTCCATAGTTGGTTCGCGGCGTAGCTTCTTGACTAAAGCTTCCTTAGCATCCAGCAGCGCCATCATTTGCTGTACCTGTTTGCCGTAGACAATCTCTTGTTCCCTAGTCAGCAATGGCACGCGCCCGATCTCGCGCAGATAGGTACGTACCATATCAGCCGTGAATCTGGTATTGTTATTTTCGGTGGTGGTTTTGGTGGTGTTTTCAGTGGGCATTTGTGCGTTGTCTACTCCGTAAACAAAACGAATGCTTAATGGCTGGACGGCTGCAAGAAGTAATCAGTTATCCCTACTTGGAGGTTATCCGAGTAGATTGGGATTAACATCTGACGGAAGATGTAGAGACGTGGATTGATTTTAGAAAGTTTCTCCTACCGCCGAGATCGATCGGTTCAGGATTGATAAGTGGTTAGCCAACCCTTAGTCTCTATCTGGGCTTGGCTCCGTTTGCCTATCTCTGCCAATAACTTAAAGTCAGTATGAGTTTACTCTTACTCTCATCTTAGAATAGATCCCAGGTTACGTAAAGCCTTATTTGGGGCTTACACTAGAACCATTCCGACAATCTCGCGCAGTGTTTTGCTTATCCACTTCGACCAAAAGCATTTTTATTGGGTATGTTATATATGATGACATCACTCCCCCTGCCGCAGGTTCCGGATATCCGAACTGCAACAGATAAAGTTTTGGCGTAGATTCCGAATACATTTTTTTTCGTAGAGACGTTACCTGCAACGTCTCTACAAATTAAAAACCTAAATCGGCTTTCGCGAGTTCGGCAGCGGCGAAAACTTCGTCATCAGGCTTTTCTTCCCAAGCAACATCGCCGATTTCCGTATAAAATTTCTCGTCATAGGGACGGGTACGAACCACGACTGGCATGGGTACGGCATGACCGATAATGAGAGCTTGTTGCTTAGAATCGAGTTTAGCCAAAACCGATCGCAAGCTTTGCCCTCCAGAAACCCCCGTGAAGATGGCATCGATGTCTTTTTCGTCGTTGAGTAAAGCCGTGATCCGCGTACCGATCTGAGACATTACCTCATTATCAATTCCAGAGGGGCGCTGGTCAACTACTAACAGCGTAACGAAGTACTTACGCATCTCTCTGGCGATGATCCCAAAAATAGTTTGGCGGACGGTGGCAGAATCGAGAAAGCGGTGTGCCTCTTCGATTGTAATCACTAATTGCCGGGGGCGATCGCAAGGATTTTTGGTCTGCAAAAATTTCTCGGCTTGGTGGACGTAATGCTGGTGAATCCGGCGTGAGATCAAATTTGTTGCCAGCATGTACGACAGCATATTCGATTGCGCACCAAACTCGATCACAACATGCTTACCAGCCGTTAAGGAATCTAAAATTTGTTTAATATAATTTTGCGGGCAGACGGGACGCATATATTTCATGTCTTCTAGGCGGTTCAGCTTACGCTGTAAAGCCATAATTGACGACTTGTTCCCCCGCTTTTCTTCGCAGAAAAACTGAATTTCCTCGTTTGTCATGCTTAAGAGTTGGCTAATCCAAGCATTACCAAACTCGTTACGCAAAATAATTGCATTTTCTAAACTGGCTTCAGACAGATTTAATTCATCTCGCACCAGCATCAAATCTTCAACTTCAATTTGGTCGTAGCTGAGGTAAAGTTCTTGGGCATCCCGCACGCCTCGCCGCCTAGTGGATGCGGGGTCAAGCGTGTAGATTTGTACCTGACCTGGGAATAGCTGTCTTAAGCCTTTAACGGTGCTAAATTGCTTGCCTTCGCGCACTGCTTCCCAGCCATATTCCGAGTGCATATCGAAGATCAAATTGACTGCTGCTTGCTTGCGAATGATGCCGCACAACAGCAGACGGGTGAGAAATGATTTCCCCGTCCCGGACTTACCAAATACACCGTTGCTGCGCTCTACAAAGCGGTCTAAATCGATGCAGATGGGAACATCCATATCCAACGGTTGACCGATGGCAAAATTGCGGCGGTGGGGGTCATCTTCCCAGCCAAAGACAGCGCGGAAATCTCGTTCGCTAGCATCGTACACCTGGCTGAAGTGGCGGGGAATTGTTTTGACTGGCATCAGTTCAATGCTACTGCTACTTTGCGGCTGATAAGATGCCAGTCCATTTTGCCCGTTCGAGTCGTTTTTTTTGCTTTGTACAGACGTGCCGTTGGTTGTCTCGGCATACTCTTCGGGAGTAAACATCAGCATGGGAGCAAGTTCAATCGTCCCATACGTCCCGCTACCAGCTAACACTTCCCGTAAAAAATCATCGTCTGGATGAGGGGGATTGGCAATAATTCTGTTGCTAGAAGTACCGAGGGATACATCTGTCAGCATACAGAAAAAACGCGATCGCGCTCCTTCAACAACTAGAAATTTTCCCACCCGCATATCTTCCACCGAGACATCTGGATGGAGTCTTACTTCTAAGCCTTGACTGAGAGAACCTTGGATAACGGAACCCAAGGGTGGTTGCGCCGAATTCATAGTATTAATGACGGCAAAATTTGCAATTTCCCTTGGCTTATCTTATGTCGAATTTTCGATCGTGGCTACAAAATATTTGTTGATAGTTTTTTGCCAGGCAAAAAACTATCAACAAAGCTAATCAATACTAATCGAAGTGGGTGCTGAGGGTGCAGTATTGTAGCTGAAGGTAGATTTGCGGTATTGGGCGTAGAGGCGATCGCGCCAAGTGAAAAATGGTTCGTATACAATGCTGTCAGCTAATCCTGGGATACCTTTTCCTTTTACAGCTGGCGGGAGGTCGAGGTAAGGTCCATCAGGGAATTTAATCAGCATGGACAAGCCTGCAACGGCTAAATCGGCTAAGCAAGGTTCGTCACCCAGTAAGTAGGGACGTTCTACTAACAACAAACATAGTGCTTCTAGATCTTGTTTCAAGTCGGTCGTGGCAGATTTAACGCTATCAGGACCAGAACCCACGCCAATTCCCAGGACTTTGAGTAATTCGCTGGGAATGAACTCGACTAAACTTTTGACAATATCGGGAGTAGTCTCTGGGAGGAGAGATCTACGAAAACCTTGGTCTTGGCTAATTGCACCAAATAGCGCTTGACGGCTTTTAATTCCAATCGATGAGTCTGCCCATTCCTCCATTATTAGGCATAATGCTCGTTGAACTGGATCGCTAGGGAATAGGGGTCTATCTGGATATTGGCGATCGAGATACTTAGCAATTTCGGTAGAATCGGCTACAAATGTACTACCATCTTTCAGTACGGGGACTTGCCGTTGTCCCGACATGCGGAATAGCTCTACCTGTCCTATACCTGGCGTGATTTCAACTTTACGGTACTCTAATCCTTTGTAATCTAGAATTAAACGCACCTTTTCTGAGTACTGCGATAGCTCGAATTGATACAGTTCTATCATTTGCCTGCTCCTTGAAACAGTTATCAGTTATCAGTTATCGGCGACCAGTTACCAGGAGAATTTTACTATTCACTACTCCTCACTCTCCACTCACCCACAAAATAATCCTTCCCCAGCAGAGATTTTGGGGAAGGAAAGTTTAGGTATTTCAAAACTCACAACTTCTTATCGAGTTTTTACGCAGTTCGACGAGTTACCAAGCCCCAGATGAACAGTAAGATAATTGCACCAAGAACGGCAAAAATAATGCTAGGTATGGTTAGTGCGCCAACTCCAGCCGCCGCACCCGCGGTCCCTGGGAAGATGACAGACCCTAGCCAGCCTCCTACTAATGCGCCTAAAATTCCGAGAATAATTGTTGCTAGGATACCACCACCTTGATGACCAGGATAGATGGCTTTAGCGATCGCTCCCGCTATTAGCCCTAAAACAATCCAAGCAATGATGTTCCACATATCATTAACTCCTGTTTCTACTCATCCATCATTTATTCAAGTGCAATCTATCACTTTCAAACTTGTAATTCCCTCTACCTCAGGTAATAACCTAAAGAAATATGAACGCAACAATTAAACTATATAAACTTTTGAGTCTGCTGATATATTCACTTTTAAGAAATTTGAATGCAATCTGTCAAGTGTAACGATTAAAAATGAAACGAAACACATTAGATTTTAATATTTTGAAATTATTCCTTTGGGATAATAGTATACCTTTTGATATAGTCCCAATTATTCCAGCGATTTTCTAGAAAGGGGTAGCGATCGCGAGTGACAAATCGGCGAAATCGGTATTTTTTCTGTAATAAATCGATTCAATCTAGCTTTAGATTAAGTGACACTCATGCACGAACGCAATTGAACGAACGCAATGCAAGCTCGAATATCTTTTTTCCACTTTTTATTAAAGGTACACTAGCGAGCTGACTCAAAATGCCTGTTAATAGCAAAGTCTCTATAACGAGCCATTCTTAAAAATCCCCGCTGACCCAAAGCCTTTCGCAGAGTGGCTGTTTGTGCAGTTTGTCAAAAAGATCGGAGAATGTTATAAAACTTAAGATTCTCGGAACACGACAAAGAAACGATAGTCTAACAATTCTTGGAGCAATAGAGGAACGCAACAGTGAGAAAAATTCCAAGTCACAATATTAGTCACAATAGCTTAATGTGCAATAAGACGCTTAAGCTACTAGCAAGCCTGATAGGAGTTGTAGGAGCTAGTATCCTCATCGGACTTCCTGTGGAAGCGCAACAGTCGAGTGGAGGAGCAACTAATCCCAGACCTAGTATTTTCAACGAACCCCCTTACAACCGTCGTACAGGTACACCACCCACAACACCGACTACACCACCATCGGAAACTCAGCCACCAGAAACAGCGCCTAGTCCTGTTACTCCTGCACCAGGAGCAACTGAGCCTTCAACGGAGAACGTAGTGGCTCTAGCCGCCGCTAATGACTCCTTTAAAACCTTGACAGCTGCTCTCAAAGCAGCAGGTTTGACAGAAACTCTTTCTGGACAGGGACCATTCACTGTGTTTGCGCCGACAGATGCAGCTTTTGCTCAATTACCTCAAGATGCCTTGCAAGAGTTGTTGAAACCTGAAAATAAAGATATTCTGGTCAAAATCCTGACCTACCACGTAGTACCAGGCAATGTCACATCTAGCGACTTAAAATCTGGCGAAGTCAAGACAGTAGAAGGGGGTGCTGTAAACGTACAAGCCGATCCCAGCAAGGGTGTGTCTGTGAACGATGCTAGTGTAGTGCAACCCGATATTAAAGCGAGTAATGGTGTCATCCACGCGATTGATAAAGTGATGCTACCTCCTGACTTATAAGAAGTCAAAAGTTAAAAGTCAAAAGTCAAAATGGGAAAGCATTAAACTGATGGCTTCTGGTTGCTCTTTTCTTTTGAGTCAAACGAGCAACAACTGATAGGATAATCTTGTAATTCCGTTCAATTTCAATTTGAACGGATTTTTATTACCATTTATTATTTATTGCGATCGCACTTAATTTTTAGGCAATCTCTTGTTAAGAAAATTACGACCGTAGACGGACGCGATCTGTAAAAATGACAAATGACAAATGACAAATGACAAGTGACAAGTGACAAGTGACAAATGACAACTAGCCTTTGTATTATTGTTAAAAATGAAGAAACAGCGCTCCCTCAGTGTCTCAATAGTGTTAAAGATGTTGTAGAGGAAATAGTTGTTTTAGATACTGGATCTAGCGATCGCACGGTGGAAGTAGCTCGGCAATTTGGAGCGAAAATATATCATTTTAACTGGTGTAATGATTTTAGTGCAGCGCGAAATGAGGCACTTAAGTACGTGACCGGTGACTGGGTTTTAGTGCTAGACGCAGATGAGATTTTAGTACCAGAAATTATACCGAACTTACAACAGGCAATGGACGGCGATCGCTTCTTGGTAGTTAATTTACTAAGGCAAGAAGTTGGTGCGGTACAATCACCCTATTCTTTAGTTTCGCGTTTGTTTCGCCGCCATCAAAACATCTATTTTGCGCGTCCCTATCACGCCATGATTGATGATAGCGTTACGGAAATTCTTCGTCGCGAACCCCACTGGCAAATTGCTAATTTAGATAAGGTTGCTATCTTACACTATGGATACCAACAACAGCAAATTGCACAAAAAGATAAGTTTGTCCAAGCTGAGAAGATCATGTCAGGCTTTTTGGCTAGTCATCCTGACGATCCTTATGTTTGTAGTAAATTGGGAGCTTTATACGTACAAACAGGAAAAATTGTACCAGGAATTGAATTATTAGAACGAGGACTGAAATCTGCGGCAAACAATGAGGAAATTTTGTACGAACTACACTATCATTTAGGACTTGCTTATAGCTACGAGCGCCAAATATCGTTAGCAATTACATCTTATCAAACAGCAGCTCAGTTAAATGTATCCTCTTTTTTAAAAATTGGTGCTTATAATAATTTAGGGAACTTATGGCAAAAAATAGGAAACTTACCTCAAGCTAAGTCTAATTATTTGAAAATCTTACAAATCGATCCTAATTTTGCTTTAGGTTACTACAATTTAGGTATTACTTTAAAGGCAATGGGACAATTTGTAGAAGCGATCGCAGCTTACGAACGCGCAATTCAACTCAATCCTGAATATGCCCAAGCTTATCAAAATTTAGGAGTCGTATTGCTGAAACTAGGGCAGGTAAGAGAAAGTTTAGCAGCATTTCAACAGGCGATCGCACTTTACGAATCGAGCAATCCTGCTGTGGCAAGGCAATTGTCCCAAAACTTGCAGGAAATGGGATTTTAGTCAATCGTGAGTCGTAAGTCGGAATTAACTGTTCGCTGCTCGTGCGCTCCCTGCTCCCTGACAACATGATAACTCTACCCTAAGATCCTACCCAAGTACTAGAGAAATTATCTAGCGTGATTGTATTGTTCCAGTATGGAAAAATTGAGATGACAACAGATATTTCTTCTAACAGTAACAAAGGTATCGATCGCTCTCTGCTCGTCGGCATATTGCTTACTATTTTCGGAGTTATTGCGATCGCTTTACCTGCTGTCTCGACCATATTTTTTGAGACTTGGGTAGCGTTGATTTTAATTAGCTCTGGAGCTGCTAAGCTATTTTATGCGTTTCAGACTCGCAATGATGGGGGTTTTGCTTGGAAGCTCGTATTAAGCATTCTGTATATTGCTACAGGCATCATGCTGTTTGTTTATCCCTTAACAGGTGTATTAACGCTGACTTTGCTGCTAGGTAGTTTCCTGCTTGCGGAAGGTGTATTTGAAACAATTCTGGCT
This sequence comes from Chroococcidiopsis sp., assembly GCF_051657925.1. Taxonomy (NCBI): domain Bacteria; kingdom Bacillati; phylum Cyanobacteriota; class Cyanophyceae; order Chroococcidiopsidales; family Chroococcidiopsidaceae; genus Chroococcidiopsis; species Chroococcidiopsis sp. Next base: position 6,815 of record NZ_JBOFLP010000355.1, on the reverse strand, counting down.
TTCCGTTTGCGTCCGCAACAGAATTGGACTTGGGTACTCGGTGACGGTATTATCACCCTAATCTTAGGTGGGATGATTTGGTTTCAGTATCCCTTCAATGCACCGTGGATAATTGGTACTTTAGTGGGTGCTAGCATTTTGTTTACAGGGATTTCGCGGGTAATGCTTTCGTTAAGCGGACGTTCGAGCTTAGACAAAACTAACCAACCAACTTCAGCATAAATTGTTGCATTTTCAAGAGTGTCGTCTGCACTACAAAAGCTGAGGCTGAGGAAACTTTTAATTTCTTCTTGCAGAGCAGCTGCTACCTTAATCCTTATTGCAGCTGCAATTCTTTCTGGCTGTAATCACCAATCTGGTGAGTTAACGAATAATACCCAAAGCTCACCAAATAGCATAAGAAGCAGGTTATACAGTTCCCAAATAGATGACATATGCTAAATAGTTTGGAACTGCGTTGGTTTATTTCAGGAGAGTTACCTTTAGAGGTTTCCTCTTGGTTTGAGCAAGATAAATTAGGCGGACAATTGCAAGCACCAGAAACAAGAGAAGACGTGTATCTCTACGTTCCTGAATGCGAATATATGGGATTAAAATTGCGCCAGGGACGTTTGGAAATTAAGTGGCGACAAGCAGAATTAGAGAGTTTGCGTTTTGAACGGATGGAGGGTAAGCTAGAGAAATGGGGCAAATGGTTGTGTGAAGATCCAACCACTGAAAGTTTTCAACCAAAGCATGTATCGAGCCAAAAATCTTGGGTGAGGATCGGCAAAGTGCGATCGCAACGTCTGTATGATGGTTGTGCCTTAGAACTCACTCAGTTAACTATTCAAAATAATGCCTGGTGGAGTCTGGCTTTAGAAACCTTTGGAACAGAACCACAGCAAATGGATAAACTACAAAGTATATTTGAGTTGATAGGTACAACTTACACTGGCTCGCAGTTAAAAGTTGAAAACTCTTATCCTTATCCTAAATGGATAGAAATAGCAATAACGCATTAGATAAATAAAGTTAAAAGTCAAAAGTTAAAAATCAAAATTGAGGAGTTAGAAGAATGCTAGTACGATCTCTTCCACTCACTCCTCACTCCTCACGTTTTTTCTACAAAAGTAATATCTAATAAATCTTCTTGAAACGCGATCTGACTGTTATATTGTTCGATTAGGCTACTAAGAGAAACTTGAGTCCGATCCCGAATAATGACGGCATCATTTTCATTGCGCGATCGCTGGAGAGAAACACCTTCTAGCCAATCTGCAAGATTACCACTATAACCGTCAGCGACAGCTTTAAGATAATCCGTACAGCGCCGAAATAACTTTGGTAGAATTAATTGACCGTTGGGAGAAGTAATAGAATCGAAGTCTACTAATCTGAAAATACTAGTACTATCTGCTGCCCATACTCCTAAATCTTTTTCTCGCGCTGCTAAAGCTGCTTCCCGCAGGACTTGACGATGCGATCGCGGTGTAGAAGTATAAACAGTATAATAAGCTCTGCCCTCAGCCATCATTAGAAAGTTAAGAGTTTGGCGCAAAAGTTCTGGTTCAACTTGCGTCCAGCCTCCGTTTTCTAGTTGTGCGGCATTCTTGCCGATTAGTGCATAAGATATAGGTCGTCCGTTGACATCAGCAGCTTGAGTTAAGATTACCCCAGATATAGTATCGGGATCGGCAGATTGGACGCGATCGCCTTGAAATTTGATTTTGGCAAAACCCATCTTTTTTAGTAGAAAATCGCGGGTTTCGTCCCCTAGAGGTTGGGCATACCTGCCATAATGTACTTCTGGAGCATCTATACCTTCAAATCGCAATTGAACGCTGCGATCGCGAGAAGGTTTAATTCGATAGTTGCGCTGGAGTTCTTGATATAAATCTGAATCGTCAGCAATGAAGCGTACAGAATCTCCATCTGGTTCTTTGTCTGCTATGACAAATTTACCTTTGATAGTTAGATAAAAAGGTGATGCCATGCAGACTATCCTCCATATAAATACTGCTAGTCGATTAGTGTCTCAGACTAGCAGCAATAGATTATGGAGAGATTATCAATAGCTTGTCTTTGGTTATTCTGTTGAGTTTTGCCAGATCGAGAATTCTCTTGTCTACCTATTTAGAATTATCTGGAAACTCACCCATCCACAGCATTGCCTCAGCACTACTAGCCTCTTTAGCAACAGCAGGACGGATTCTTTCGTGCAGTTCGGGATGCTTCTCTGCCAATTGGGTTTCATTCAAATTTGCATCCAACACCGTGCCATCTTGGGAAAAAACGGAGTAGTTTAATCCTTGGGAACCAGAAATAATTTTGACGGTGCGATCGCGCAATTCTAGCTGAGTAATTATTTGCCGATTCTCTGCCCGTGCTGTAGTAGAAAGCACGCTAATGATGAGGAGAGCTAGAGTTATAAATGAGACTGGGCGCATCATCTCGTCTCCAAAGAAATTCTGTGAGGCTCTGCCTACAAAAATAGCATAGTACCGAAACGAGTTAGGAAGCCGAACAGTTGAGGCGATCTCTATCCGAACCTTCAAATAACTTCAAGAAGACGTTGTTAGCTGCTAGTTGTACGTAAAGCCTACCTAGACGAACAGCATATCGCCTCTGCCAAAAACTTGCTCGTTCGCGGTTGAATTGTCCGTCATTCACTGTATTCTCGATAACTATCATAAGTATTTTGCGTGCGAAATTTTTTGTCCCTTATAAGCAGCCAGCAACTGTTCTTTGTTGTTGCTTAACTTAAATTCTAAGTATGACACCTCTGATAAGTCTTCCTACTACGGTTACAGTTTTGGAAACGAAGTGTGTCATTCGTCACTAGTCATGGGTCATTTGCTGCGTCACAAATGACCCATGACCAATCATATTCAATTAAAACTGCCGCAAAAACCGCAGATCGCTGCTGTAAAAGCGACGAATATCGTCGATTTGGTGGAGTACCATTGCCAACCGTTCCACACCCATGCCAGCGGCAAAACCCGTGTATACCTCTGGGTCGTAGCCTACAGCTTTCAACACATTCGGATCGATCGCGCCGCAGCCCATAACTTCCAGCCAACGTCCCTTCCACTGTACGTCTACTTCAGCTGACGGTTCGGTGAAGGGAAAATAACTAGCACGGAAGCGGATCGGCACGTCACCAAACATTTCTTGTAAAAATATTTGGATCGTACCTTTGAGGTCGGTGAAAGTTATACCTTCATCTACCGCGAAAAATTCTATCTGATGGAAAACTGCGGCATGGGTAGCATCTACAGTATCTCGCCGATAGCAGCGACCTGGAACCACAATTCGCACGGGCGGCTCGTTGTCTTCCATATAGTGAATTTGCCCGTTTGATGTATGAGTCCGCAGCAAATTTCCATCGGGGAGATACAATGTATCCTGCATATCCCGTGCTGGATGGTCGGGTAAGAAATTGAGTGCCTCGAAGTTGTAGTAATCTGTTTCGATTTCCGGTCCCGTTGCTACGGTGTAACCCAGACCGACGAAAATATCAATAATTCTGTCAGTAGTACTGTTGAGGGGATGGGCGTGACCGAGGGGACGAAAAACCCCAGGCATAGTAACATCTATAGTTTCAGATTCTAATTTCGCCTGGAGTCGAGCTGCTTGAAGCTTAGTACGTCGGTCCTCTAAATTTGCTTGTACAGCTTCTTTAACGGTGTTGGCGATCGCGCCAAATTGCGGGCGTTCTTCAGATGAGAGCTGACCCATTTGCCGCATAATTGCAGACAACTGACCTTTTTTGCCCAAGTACGCTACTCTGAGTTCCTCCAATCGCTCCAGGCAATCGGCAGCAGCGATCGCGCTTTGCGCTTCCTGTCGTAGCGTTTCTAGTTGAGTTACTAAGTTACTAGGCTGGTCGGTCATGCTCTTTTAGCTGCTAACAATAATAAAATGTCTAACTGCGTCTATCTTATCAATGAAGAAGGAGACAGGAGACAGAAGATAGGAGACAGGAGAACAATTTAGCCTTTCTCCCGACTCCCGACTCCTGTACGGGCGGCTTTAACCGCAGAATAATTTGTTCTAGTACAGGTATCCTTAAAAAACCCGCCCCTACGACTCCCCACACATCTAATGAAACTACTGATCAGCAATGACGATGGCATTTACGCTCTTGGTGTCCGCACCCTTGCCAATACTTTAGCTGAGGCGGGACACGATGTATTTGTCGTCTGCCCCGATCGCGAGCGATCGGCGACTGGACACGGTTTGACTTTGCATCAGCCGATTCGCGCCGAACCGATCGAATCGATTTTTCATCCCAAAACTAAAGCCTGGGCGTGTTCTGGCACTCCTTCTGACTGTGTGAAGCTGGCTTTGTGGGCTTTACTCGACACCCCCCCCGATCTGGTTCTGTCTGGCATCAATCAAGGGGCGAATCTAGGTACTGATATTTTGTATTCCGGGACGGTTTCCGCCGCCATGGAAGGGATCATTGAGCGCATTCCTAGTATTGCTTTTAGCCTTACTAGTTTTATCCATCAAGATTTTCAAGTCGCAGCTAACTTTGCTCGGTCTTTAGTTGCCCAGTTGGAACGCGAACCTTTACCACAACTGATGTTACTTAATGTCAACGTTCCTCCCGTGCCGCAAGCAGACATTACTGGAGTCACGTTCACTCGTCAGGGCATACGACGATATGTAGATGTCTTTGAAAAACGAGTCGATCCCCGTGGCAAAACTTATTACTGGCTGGCAGGGGAACTATTAGAAGAAGTGGAACCAGAACCGGATCTGCATTTGCCTCAAAACATTCCCACTGACGTGGATGCGATTCGCCAAAATTACATTACCGTCACGCCGTTGCAATATAACCTGACTTGTGCATCGGGTTTACAACAATTAAGTCAACGGCAAATAAATTTTCCATCTGGGTGCGATCGCGATTGATCGGCCAAGAACACAAGAAGAATTCACACCAGGCAAATAGTTTGTGCCAAAGTGTAGTTTGTGTCAAAATGTAAAGCGTGTGGATAACTGAATCTACTACTAACGCTCTAACTCCAACTGCTGTTGCCCTGGGAAATTTTGACGGCTTGCATCGCGGGCATCAGCAAGTGATTCAGCCTGTCGTAAGTTTTGGTAGGGAGCAGGGAGAAGAAAACAATTTCACTCACCACTCAACAGTAGTAACGTTTAATCCTCACCCGCAGGAGTTCTTTAGCGGACAATCGCGCAAGTTGTTGACACCATTGCCAGAAAAAGCAGAGCAGCTAGATCGTTGGGGGATAGAGCAGTTGGTATTGCTACCTTTTAATCGAGAGTTAGCAGCTTTGAGCCCTGAAGATTTTGTCGAGCAAATATTAGTACAACAACTGCAAGCGAAAACAATTAGCATCGGACAAGATTTTCGCTTTGGCAAGCAGCGGAGCGGTACGGCAAAAGATTTACAGGCGATCGCGGCTCGATTTGGGATTCCCGTGGCGATTTTGCCAAACTACAACTGTGAAGGGGAGAGGATTAGCAGTTCTGCGATTCGACAAGCATTAACTGAAGGCAATGTCAAACGCGCCGAGTTGTTATTAGCTCGTCCTTATACTCTTCAAGGTAAGGTCGTCAAAGGACAGCAGTTAGGAAGAACCATTGGCTTTCCCACAGCTAACATTGAATTACCCGAAAATAAGTTTTTACCCCGCCTTGGTGTTTATGCCGTCAGAGTTCTGATAGAAGGTGACAGATTGGATTCATCTAACGAAAACATAATTGCGAATTGGGAATTGCGAATTGCAACTGGAGTGATGAATCTTGGCTATCGTCCTACTGTTAACGGAATTGGGCTAACGGTAGAAGTACATTTGTTTGATTGGTCGGGCGATCTTTATGGTAAAGCGATCGCCGTTCAATTAGAAGAATTTATCCGACCGGAAAAAAAGTTTGCTTCCCTGGATGAACTGAAAGCACAAATTGCAGCTGATTCCGCCAAGGCAAGAAATTTGCTATCACCAGATACCACACATGAAAAAGTAGATTGATTTATGGATGCGCTGTGTATTGTTGCTTAAGCTAGAAACCGGGAAAACAACCAAGGAGCGATAGCAACCCAGATGAGGACTACGAGCCAAATTCGTCCTGCCAAAATGTTGTAGTCGCTCAGCAGCTTGCTCCATGAATGCCCAGCAACGAAGTGACCAAAAGTAAATTCAAAGATAACAGTAAGCCCTAGCCAGAGCAACCCAACGGCGATCGCCTGCTTGGGTGAATCAAAGCTCCACAGATGTGCGATCGCCCAGATGTAAAGACCTAACAGCAAGACTCCAGTAGCAGTTGAAACTTGATGGGCGCGTAGCTCGCTGAAATATTTCCCGTATGTGACCTGCCTAATCACACCATTGATAATGCCAATAAATACCATGGGAATCCACGCCAGAATGTAGCGTAAAATCATGGCTTATTCCTCAAATGTGGCTTACTTCCATTGTAGAACTGAAGGATGGCGCTACATCACCGAATGAAAGGACAAGGAAATAAGAGAGCTGGGGAAGAAAAACAAGAAAGCCTCTTCCCTCTTCTCACGCACCACTCTCTACTGATAACTGGTCACGATAAAAGCCTGTGGTACAATGAAAAATCGCGGCATTTTATGACTAAAGAGTAAATCATGGCACTGACACAACAGCGCAAGCAAGAGCTTATTTCCGAATATCAAGTTCACGACACCGATACGGGATCGACTGAAGTGCAAATAGCAATGCTAACAGAGCGGATTAGCCGTCTCAGCGAGCATCTACGCAGCAATCAGAAAGACCACTCTTCGCGACGGGGTTTGTTAAAATTAATCGGACAGCGCAAGCGGCTGTTAAGCT